>CALMIR010000078.1 GCA_937864265.1 uncultured Saprospirales bacterium
CTTCAAAACCGCGTATTGCCTGCCCTGAATGAGAAAAGACTGAACAGGCGGGATGCTATCCCCATCCATGACGGTATCGCCGGATTGGCGGATAGCATCCCAGCCCCCATAGATTATCTCGTAGTACAGGGTATCACCGACCACCTCCACACGGCTTTGGAGCAAACTGCCCATCACTTCAAAACGCGAAATCAATTGACCGCCCAATAAAAAGGCATCCAGCAAAATCCCATTCTGCTCGTCAATGACAAAATGCCCCTTGGCCGTATCTACGCTGCGCAGCAGATAGGCGCGTAAGCCGGCTGTTTTATCCGCGCCATAGATAATATGCCAGGTAAAGCTGCTGTCTTGCGGCTGAATATAGAGTTCCATTGGTAGGCGTTGGCGCTCGCCCTGAGCGTCGTAAATGACCAATTCCCCCTGCCAGCTTCCCAGCCAGTTTTCCGGTAGCCCGACTTGTGCCGACATTAGTCCCGGTGTCATACCGATTAGAATAAAAAAGAAAAGTGCTTTCATGGCCGTTCATTTGCTTCAAATTTATGGAAAAGCTCCAAATTTGTAGCCAGAAAAGGATTTACAACAAATTGACATGAAAACGCCACTACTCCTTGCCTTCTTCTTTGGCTATTGCCAACTGTCTTTTTCACAACTGCCTTATTTTCAACAGCAAGTTGATTGCCAAATCGAGGCGCTACTCGACGATAGGGCCAATCAGCTACACGGCGATATAACAATTGATTACCAAAACAACAGCCCGGATACCCTGCGTTTTTTGTACTTCCACCTATGGCCCAACGCCTATAGCAGCCGCAACACGGCTTTTGCTCAGCAGATGCTGCGCATGGGCAGCACCCGTTTTTATTTTGCTTCCCCCGATGAGATAGGGGGGATAGATAGTCTGAATTTTAAAATAGACCAGCAGCTTATTTCCTGGAAACTGGAGGCCGAAAATCCCGATATAGCTCGGCTGGATTTGCCAAAGCCTCTGCTGCCAGGGCAACAAATACGTGTAAGCACCCCCTTTCGGGTAAAAATCCCCTACTGTTTTTCCAGATTGGGACATGTGGGCGATGCTTTTCAGGTGACACAATGGTACCCCAAGCCTGCCGTCTATGACCGCAATGGCTGGCATCCCATGCCCTACCTCGATATGGGGGAATTTTATTCCGAATTTGGCAATTTTGATGTGCGGATCACCTTACCGGAAAACTATGTAGTGGCTGCCACGGGCACTTTGCAAACCCCAGAAGAGCAGCATTTTTTACAGCAAAACATAGCAGCAAGCAGCCGATGGTTGGCTAGTGCCGATTTGGAAAATGACAAACTGGATACTTTTCCCGATTCTTCACCGAAGTTAAAAACCCTGCACTATACTGCAGAACAAGTACACGACTTTGCCTGGTTTGCCGACAAGCGCTTTATGGTACAAAACGGCGAAACGGTTCTGCCTTCCGGCAAAAAAGTAGTCACTTGGGCCTTTTTTACAAAAGCAGAACAAGCATACTGGCAAAACGGGGTTAGCTACATCAACCGGGCCATTCAGCATTATTCTGCGCTGGTGGGCGAATATCCTTATCCACAAGCTACAGCCGTGGAAACCAGCCTGGGTGCTGGCGGCGGCATGGAATACCCCATGATTACCAATATCAGTCTGGCCGGCAGTGAGCAGGCATTAGATGAAGTGATCACCCATGAGGTAGGGCACAATTGGTTTTACGGCATCCTGGCCTTCAACGAGCGCGACCACCCCTGGATGGACGAGGGGCTGAATAGCTATTACGACCACCGTTATTCGGAAGAACATTACGATGAAACGGGGCTTGAACTGCCGGCGTTCCTCCTGTCTAAAACAGAGATGACGCCTTTTGAACTGGCTTGGCTCTTTCAGGCTCGCCGCCATTTGAATATGCCGCCCGATACCCACTCCGATCACAGCAAGCCCATCAACTACTTTTTGGGGGCTTACGAAATTCCGGCCAGAGCCTTCAAATACCTCGAAAAATACCTGGGTACCGCTGAATTTGACCAACTCATGCAAGGCTTTTTTGCCGAATGGCAGTTCAAGCATCCCCAACCGGAAGACCTCAGACAGTACCTGGAACAGCACAGTGGAAAAAATCTGGGCTGGCTGTTTGATGGGATTTTATATTCCAAGGAACTTCAAGATTATGCTGTCAAAAAAGTAAAGGCTGTGGACGCTAACTTGGAAATTACCTTGGTCAACAAAGGCAAAATAAATGGCCCTGTGCCCCTGTTTTTACAACGCAACGAGGGAGATATAACAGATGTTTTCTGGGTGCCGGGTTTTGAAGGCGAAAAGACCGTATCCTGGCGTGAAAACGACTACAAAACACTGATATTGGATCAGCATCGCTGGTCGCTCGACTACAACCGCCGCAACGACCAGATGCGCCTAAAGGGATGCTTTAAAAAAACAGAACCCCTGGCTTTCAAATTCCTAACAGGAGTTGAAAACGAGCGCCTATCCACGATCTATTGGCTGCCCATACTAGGCGTGAATGCCTACGATGGCTTCATGGCTGGCCTGGCCTTGTACAACAGCAGTGTACCTGAACGCCGTGTGGAATGGGCCATCGCTCCCTACTATGCTTTTGAAAGCCAACAATGGGCCGGTTTGGGCGATGTGCATGCCAATTTTTACCCCGACGGCCATTTTATTCATAAAATTCGCCTGGGGCTGGAGGCCAAATCCTTCAGTTTCAACCATTTTGAGTCGGGCGATGCGCATCAGCGCTACCTGCGACTTATGCCTTACCTGCGGCTGTACTTACAGCACAAGGAAACCAGTACGGCGTCATCGCACATCACCTGGCGCAGCCTGCGCATCGGCGAAGATCAACTCCAATTTAGTAATAATGGCGAATTTTTAGGAGAAACCTGGCAAGCCAATTGGATCCACGAACTCAGCTACGAACGCGAACAACGGCGCAAATTGAATCCGAATGATCTAAAAATAGCGCTCGAACAGCAAACCTTTGACTACCTTTTCCGACAGGATAACTACCTTAAAGCATCGCTGGAGTGGCGGCAAAACCTGACCTATCAACACTATCGAAACATACAATGGCGGGTGTTTTTAGGCTATTTCCTAGCCAATACCAATCGGGATGACAGGTCTGCTGCTCCTGGTGCATTCAACCTCATTGCACAGGGCAGCAACGATTATCGCTACGACGAATTTTACCTGGGTCGCAATCAGCAAGAGGGGATAAGTTTGCAACAAATTGGCATGCGCGACGGGGGCTTTAAAACGGTTATTGGCTCGGGCTTTAACCTGGGGCGGAGCAATCAATTCCTGGCAGCCTTGAACCTGAGGGCCGATTTGCCCCCTGGCCTGCCCCGATTCATCAAGCCCTACTTCGATGTCGGCTATTACGAAATACCAGACACCCCTGTTTCGGAAAAACTGCTGTGGAATGGGGGGCTGATGCTTTCCTTTTTCAACGAAGTTTTTGAAATTTATTTTCCACTTATCAGCGACCAGCAAATCCAGGATCGCTTTGCCGAGCGGGGCAATTATGCGCAGCGCATCGCTTTTCGTCTGGATATACATCGCCTCAGCCCCTGGCGCATGGTCGATCGTTTGCAATTCTAAACCATCAAATAATTATCTATATTTGTGCCCCGAATCAGGAATCTATTGACCAAACTGCGTGTTGGTTAAGCAAAGTGTAAAAAACAACATGAAAGTTTCCTTAAACTGGCTGCGAGAATACATTGATATTGATCTGTCGCCCGAGAGTGTTGGCGAGCTACTGACGGGCCTTGGCCTGGAAGTAGAAGGCATGGAGAAAACAGAAAGCATCAAAGGCGGCCTGGAAGGCGTAGTAGTAGGCTGGGTAAAAGAACGCTGGCAGCATCCCAATGCCGACCGGCTTTCGCTGACAAAAGTAGATGTTGGCACAGGGGAGGAATTGCAGATTGTTTGCGGAGCACCCAACGTAGCTGCAGGCCAAAAAGTACTGGTTGCCACCATTGGTTCGGTACTTTATCCCAATGGAGGCGAAGAAGCCCTGGAAATCAAAAAAGGAAAAATCCGGGGAGAAACATCAGAAGGGATGATTTGTGCCCAGGACGAATTGGGCATCGGACAAGACCACAGCGGCATCATGGTGTTGCCAGAAGACACCCCAGTTGGCATGAGCGCCCGGGAATACCTCCAACTAGAAACCGACTACATCTTCGAAATAGGCCTCACCCCAAACCGATCCGACGCCACCAACCAACTTGGTGTAGCCAAAGACCTGGCAGCTTATCTGAAATTCAACAACAACTATGAGGGTGGGGTGCGCCTGCCCGATGTAAACGCCTTTCAGGTGGACAATAACAGTTTGCCCGTAGAAGTGGTGGTAGAAAACAGTGAGGCTTGCCCTCGATATACCGCTGTAGTCATCAAGGGCATTCAGGTAGGGGAGTCGCCGGAGTGGCTCAAGCGGCGTTTGGCAGCCGTAGGCGTCCGCCCCATCAACAATATTGTGGACATCACCAATTTTGTCCTCCACGAATTGGGGCAACCCTTGCACGCCTTTGATCTGGATCAGATTGCCGGACAAAAAGTGATCGTCAAAACACTACCCGAAGGCACCAAGTTTATCAGTCTGGACGAAGCGGAACGCAAGCTCTCGTCCAAGGATCTGATGATTTGCAACGGAAATTCCGAAGGCATGTGCATTGGCGGTGTATTTGGCGGTATCCATTCAGGCGTAACGGAAGATACCCAACATATTTTTCTGGAATCGGCGCATTTCAACCCCAAATGGATACGCCGCAGCAGCATGCACCACAATTTGCGTACCGACGCAGCCAAGGTATTTGAAAAAGGCAGCGACCCGAATATCACCCTTTATGCGCTGAAGCGGGCGGCATTGCTCATCAAAGAACTGGCTGGTGGTGAGATTGCCTCTGAAGTCGTTGACCTATACCCCAATCCAGTAGCTCCCAAGCAAGTACGAGTACGGTTTGAGCGCATCAACCGACTGATTGGCATCGAAATCACACGTGCTGAGGTTTTGTCTGTTCTTCAAGCGCTGGATATGGCGATTTTGGAACAAACGGAAACGGATGTGCTGGTCACCGTGCCCACCAACAAGTCGGATGTTTACCGCGAAGTAGATGTGATTGAGGAAATCCTGCGCATATATGATTACAACAAGGTGCCGATTCCTCCCCAGGTGAAATCTGGCATCAATGTGTCTCCAAAACCAGATCCGGTGGCCTTGCGCAATACCATTGCCGATTTGCTGGCCAGCCTGGGCTTTGTGGAAATGATGGCCATGTCGCTCACCCAATCGCGCTACTACAAAGAGCTGAGCACTTTTATACCCGAGGAGCGCCTCGTGTATATCAACAATACTTCCACGGTACAACTGGACATCATGCGCCCAGAAATGCTATTTAGCGGACTGGAAGCCATTGTGTATAACCAAAACAGGCAACAACTGCACCTCAAATTGTTTGAATTTGGCCGCAGCTATCAGAAAACGGAAAGTGGAACCTACCAGGAAGACCAGCATTTGAGCTTGTTTCTTACGGGCAACCGTTTGCCGGAAAACTGGCACAACACAAGCAATGGCAACGTCAATTTTTATACGTTGAAGCGTTTTGTGGAATTGGTATTGAAACGACTAGGTGTTCAAAATTACCAGGAAGAACAACTCAGTGAAGGGGCTTATGCTTATGCCTTGAGGTACTATCGGGGTGCTGCTGAATTGGTACGCTTTGGCAAAATCAGTCCGAATTTGTGCAAGCAAATGGGCATCAAGGGCGAAGTATTTTGTGCGGACTTCAATTGGGATTTGATGCTCAAGGCCGTTTCAAAACAAGACATCAGCTTCCGCGAACTGAATAAATTTCCCAGCGTGCGAAGAGATTTAGCCCTAGTTGTTGATAATTCCACAAAATTTAGTGATATTGTGGCGATTGCGTCAAAAACAGGCAAAAAGCTCCTCAAAGAGACCAACTTGTTTGATGTTTATGAAAATGAAGAACAGTTGGGCAAAGGGAAAAAGTCTTATGCGGTGAGCTTCCTGTTTGAAGACAGTTCCAAGACGCTGAAGGATGAAGAAGTGGATCAGGTAATGAAAAAATTAATTACCGGATATGAAACGCAACTTGGAGCCGTTATTAGGCGTTAGAAGCTAAAAACAATGGAAACACTGGAGCGCATGGACAGGCTTGAGCTCAAAATCAGACAAGCCCGGGAGAAGATGGGACGCATCCGGCAAGAAAACACCCTTTTGCTGGAAGAAAACAAAAGACTAAAGGCGGAATTGGATCGCCAAAAAGGGGCGGTACGAACGCTTAAAGATAAATTGACGAGTACGCAGCAGGTCGCTGACCAGGAGCGGAAAGGAGATGGTGAATCACTCAACGATCAAACACAGGTGATCAAAAAGTGTATTCAGGAGATTGACAAATGTATCGAGTGGTTGCACAATCATTAAAGCATGGAAGATGTGCAAAAGAAGGACACCAAGAATATAACGATATTGATAGCAGGCAGGCCTTATCCGCTGAAAATCAACGCCTCAGATGAGCCCGCCATCCGAAAAATCGTTAAAGAAGTCAATGAGAAAGTCAATCACTTTCAACTGACTTACACCAATAAGGATAAACAGGATTGTTTATCTATGGCACTGCTGACTTATGCCGTCGATTTGCATAAGTCCTCTTTACCTAATCGGGAAAATACAGTCCTTGCAGAAAAACTCGCTCATCTGGAAGCTCTGATGGATGATATGTTGGCGGAATAAACGCCTCATTTTCCAGTTCATCACTCCTTTCCCTGTCAAAAGTTGGTGCTCGCCAATGGTAATTTATTTTTTATTTAAAAATTTAAAACCATGGAGATAGGAATTGGCCTTGCAATAGGCCTAGCGATTGGCGCTATAGCCAGCTATTTTCTTATAAAATCGGTGCTTCAGAAAAACAATCAAAAAGTACTGGAAGAACTCAATTCAAAAGCCGACCTGGAAATTAAAGAAGCGCGTTTGTCTGCCAAGCGAATTGTGGACGAGGCAGAGACTAAGGCGGAAAAACTGCTTTCACACGCCGAAAGTAAAAACGAAAAAATCAAGCAAAAAAAGATTCAGGAAGCCAAGGAGAAATTCCACCATTTAAAAATCGAATATGAAGCCCAGAAGGCCGAACATTTAGTGGATCTAAAAGAACGCGAAGTGGAAATCAGGGCTATGGAAAAAGAGCTGGAGCAAAAACAAAACGCCCTGGACTCCAAATACAAAGCCATAGATGTTGAAAAACAAGAATTGGAACAGCGCGAGGCCGATGTGATTGCCCTGCGCGAAAACTTGGAAAAACAAAACAAGGTACTGACGCGCAAGAAAGAGGAACTAGACGCTATGAACGAGCGCCATATTAAAGAGTTGGAAAAAATTGCCAGCCTCAGCGAGTCAGAAGCCAAAGAACAACTCTTGGAAGCCGTCAAAGCCAAGGCCGAAACCGATGCCATGGCGATCGTCAAAGCCTCCGTCGAGCAGGCCAAAACCAATGCTGGCAAAGAAGCCAAAAAAATTGTAATTCAGACCATCCAGCGGATGTGTGCAGAATACACCATCGAGAATACGGTTTCTGTATTTAACCTAGATTCTGACGACCTGAAAGGCCAAATTATCGGTAGGGAAGGCCGGAATATTCGCGCTTTGGAAGCTGCCACTGGTGCTGAAATCGTTGTGGATGATACCCCTGAAGCGATTGTGATTTCGAGCTTCGACCCCATTCGCCGAGAAGTGGCGCGCTTAGCCTTGAAGCGCCTCGTGGCTGATGGACGTATCCACCCGGCACGAATAGAAGAGGTGGTGGCTAAAGTGCGCAAGCAAATAGATGAGCAGATCATCGAAATAGGGGAGCGCACCGTAATTGATCTGGACATACATGGCCTGGATGCTTATCTGGTGAAAATGGTGGGTCGCATGCGTTTCCGCTCGTCCTACGGGCAAAACCTGTTGAAACACTCCATCGAAACCGCCAACCTCTGCGCGATCATGGCAGCTGAACTGGGCATGAACCCTAAGCAAATCAAGTTGGCCAAGCGCGCCGGCTTGCTCCACGATATTGGCAAAGTCACCGAAGAAGAATCAGAATTGTCCCACGCTTTGTTGGGCATGAAACTTTGTGAAAAATACAAAGAGCATGCTGTCGTATGCAATGCGGTTGGTGCCCACCACGATGAGATCGAAATGAACAACCTGATTTCGCCAATCGTACAAGCTTGTGATGCCATCTCTGGTGCTCGTCCGGGCGCACGCCGCGAAATCCTGGAAAGCTACCTCAAGCGTATCGGCGAATTGGAAGAACTGGCTATGGCCCACGATGGGGTACAGAAAGCTTACGCCATGCAGGCAGGCCGTGAGTTGCGGGTCATTGTAGAAGCCGAAAAAGTGAGCGATCAGTACGCTGACGACCTGTCTTTTATGATTTCTCAAAAAATTCAGGATGAGATGCAGTATCCCGGTCAAATTAAGATAACGGTCATCCGGGAAAAACGTGCCGTTGCTTTTGCCCGATAAGCTTCAAATCGAGGATGTAAAATGGTTTGGGCATACCCAACTATTTTACATCCTATTGATGATGCACAGCGGTTTTTGTTTAGTAACGCAGAAAAATATACTTCCCGATTTTGTCCTTACCCTAGCGGGCTAAACGGTTCATTTTAAGTATGTCGGCAAAGGGAAGGACTTTGATAAATCGGGAAGTAATTTATTGCACACTACTGAATGGAAAGTCTTCCTTCTAACGCGCCAAGCATGAAATGGCTAAATCTATCCCTGTTTATCATTATTCTCTTTTCGTTCTTTTCTTGTCCTTCCTCACCTAAAGAGCCGCCATCGAAAGGCAAGCCTAAGCTCAGTATTGCCGTAGCTGCCAACGTTCAATTTGCCATCAAAGAGATCATAGCCGCATTCGAGTCGGGCTATGACGCTGAGGTAGCGGTCGTCATAGGTTCCTCTGGAAAACTGACGGCACAAATCATTCAGGGTGCCCCTTATCACCTTTTTATTTCAGCGGATACCAAATATCCCGAAGTATTAAAAGAGGCGGGCAAGGCTTCTGGCGAATCAATGATTTATGCTAAAGGAGCGTTGGTGCTTTGGACTTTTGATGAAACACTCGATTTAGCAAGGAATCCCTCCTTTTTGCTAAACGATAAAATCAAAAAAATCGCCATCGCTAATCCCGTTACCGCGCCTTATGGCGAAGAAACGGTTCGCTTGTTGGAATACTATGGACTTTACGAAAAGCTGAAAAATAAGCTCGTCCTAGGTGAAAGCATTGCCCAAACCAATCAGTACATCTCATCGGCAGCCGTTGAAGTAGGGATAACCGCCAAATCGGTGGTTGTAGCGCCGGAGATGGCTGGAAAAGGCAAATGGTTAGACCTGGAAAGGTCGGCGTATAACCTCATCGAACAGGCAGCCATCATCACGGAATATGGCCACCTGAATGAACCGGAGGCCAGCAAAGCTTTCCTGGATTTTTTGCGCTCCAAAGCCGGACAGCAGATTTTTAGTCAATATGGCTATGAAGGGCTGGAGTAGGGCAGCGTTTTATTTCAGGGTAGGTCAACCAGCCCGTCTTCTCCCGCGTTTTTCGCGGGATCAGCCGGGTAAAAAACCACCCGCCTTTCAGTCGCCCGCCCGGCCCGTCCGACCGGAATCATCCGGGCGGGATGATCCCGCTGAGGCCGATACGCTCAGCGGAATCGGACGGGGGCAGGAAAACCACCCGCCTTTCAGTCGGGCAGGGAAACCTAAAACTCCTCTTCCTTGCTAATCCCAATCGTCCGTATGGAATATGCCTTCCCGATCAACTCGTTCATAGGTATGTGCTCCGAAATAGTCGCGTTGGGCTTGCACCAAATTGAGCGGCAAACGGCTGCTGGTAAAGGCATTGAAATAATGCAAACTGGCTGCATGCGCCATGGCGGGCAGTCGGTATTCTGAAGCTAATCCCAAAAACATGCTGCTGGAGACCTGGCCTTGCGCCAGGCTATCTCTGAAAACAGGCGATAAGAAAAGGTGCTTTATGTCCGATTCGGAAGAATAAGCCTGTCGAATTTTTTCCAGAAGAGCCGCTCTGATGATGCACCCCCCACGCCAGATGCGGGCAATGGTTTCTAAATTTAAGCCAAAATGATACGCCGCAGCTGCTTCTGCCAGGAGGTGTAAGCCCTGAGCATAAGTGGTGATAAAGGCAAAATGCAAAGCATCTCCAGCTAAGTCAATCAACACAGATTTAGCTATTCGAGCCGAAGTATTTTCCATCGGGTCAAAATGCTTACTGGCTTGCACCCGGTCAGCTTTCAAAGCAGATATGCCCCGCATCGTCACAGCTGCATCAATTGTAGGGATGGGGATGCCCAAATCCATAGCGTTTTGAGAAGTCCATTTGCCGGTACCTTTTTGTTTGGCTTTGTCGAGTAGCTGATCGACCAAATAAGCCGAGCTGAGATCGTCTTTCTTTTGAAAAATGGCCGCTGTGATCTCGATGAGGAAGGATTGTAAAGCCCCTTGATTCCATTGGGCGAATACTTCGTGTAGTTCTTCATTACTAAGACCACCTACCTGCTTCAATACATCATACGTTTCAGCAATGAGCTGCATCAAGCCGTATTCTATGCCGTTGTGCACCATTTTGACATAATGCCCGGCAGCGCCTTCACCCATGTACGCTACACAAGGTTCATCGTTTACTTTCGCTGCCACAGCTTCCAAAATGGGTTGCACCAATTGATAGGCTTCCAGTTTTCCCCCCGGCATAATACTGGGGCCTCTGCGCGCACCTTCTGAGCCACCGGATACACCTGTACCCAAAAAATGCAACTGCTTTTCCGCTAAATAAGCCTGTCTTCTTATGGTGTCGTCAAAGTGAGAATTGCCGCCATCTATGATCAGGTCGCCGGCATCCATGAGAGGCAAGAGGGATTCGATGACGCTATCCACGGCTTTTCCGGCAGGCACGAGCAGCATAATGCAACGCGGTTTTTTCAAAAAGGCTACAAACTGAGCCGTGTCCGTTACGCCTTTTACCGCTTTGCCGCTGCCTTCGGTTTCCAGGGCTTTCACTTTTTCTGTATCGAGGTCAAGGCCAATGGCTGCGTAACCATGGTCGGCTACATTGAGGATGAAATTTCTGCCCATAACGCCCAGGCCTATCATACCGAAGTCAAAATTGCTCGTCATTGTTGAAGATGGATTATTGATGTTTGATGACTGATGGTGGATTTTATAATCTGTTTTTCAAACTTTTTGTCCCAAAAAGCTTTAATATAGCGGCGGTAAATCAGCAATAGATTACTTTTCACATGCTCAAATATACGCTTTCCTGTTATATCGAAGCAGGCTAATGTGGCCTGTTTTAAAAATACCAGATAAAATCCTCAATTACATGAAGCCACATGTTTTTATCATTTTTGGCGCCTCTGGCGATCTCACCAAACGCAAGCTTATTCCGGCCATTTATGAATTGTACAAAAGTAAATTGCTGCCCAAGCATTTTGCCGTTTTGGGCGTAAGCCGATCCGAACTAACGGATGATGATTTCAGGAAAAAAGTATTTTTGGAAAACGACCTTTTAAAGGACAATGGGCAAGAACAGGCTTTTGCCGATGGCTTGTTTTACGAGTCCATCGATACTTTGGATGTGCGATCCTATGCGGCTTTACAAAGTCGCTTACATCAACTGGATCAACAACACCAAACGCAGTCCAATTATATTTTTTACTTGTCCACACCACCGGATCTGTACGGTAAAATTCCGGCTTTTCTGGCAGAGTACGACCTGAACAACAAGGAAACGGGCTTCAAAAGGTTGGTCATTGAAAAGCCATTCGGCTATGATAAGGAATCGGCCAAAGCGCTGAACCGCCAGTTGCAGCAATTTTTTGACGAAGATCAAATTTATCGCATTGACCACTATTTGGGTAAGGAAACGGTTCAAAATCTGCTGGTGACCCGCTTTGGAAATGGTATATTTGAACCCCTGTGGAACCGCAATTACATCCAACACATCGAAATTACTGCATCTGAAAATATTGGCGTTGAAAAGCGAGGCGGGTATTACGATCACTCTGGAGCTTTGCGCGACATGGTTCAAAACCACTTGTTGCAAGTAGCTGCCCACGTGGCGATGGAGCCACCTATTGCGGTGGAGGCAGCTGCCATAAAAACCGAGAAGCTCAAATTTTTCCAATCGCTGCGCCCCATTAAAGAAGCGGAAGTAGAAGACTTTGTCGTCAGGGGACAATACATAGGTTCAAAAATCAAAGGAGAGGAAGTACCCGGCTATCGAGAAGAAGAAGGTGTATCAGAAACTTCCATGACAGAAACTTATGTCGCCATGAAATTTTTTGTGGACAACTGGCGCTGGGCTGACGTGCCTTTTTTTATCCGTACCGGGAAAAGGTTGCCCACTAAAGTAACAGAAATCGTTGTGACCTTTAAGTCGCCTCCTCAGCGCTTGTTCCGGCAACACCTCAACATGTCCACCATGAACAACCGCCTGGTGATCCGCATACAGCCGGATGAAGGCTTGCTACTGAACTTTGGGATGAAAGTGCCGGGTGCCGGGTTTGAAGTCAAAAATGTAGGCATGGATTTCCACTATTCTGACCTCACGGACGCCGATGTGCCGGAAGCTTACGAGCGCTTGCTCATGGACGTGATGAATGGCGATGCCACCCTTTATGCCAGTGGCGATAGCCTGGAGGCCGCCTGGAACTTTGTCGATCCGATTCTCTATGCCTGGAAAACCAACCCAAATATCAAATTGCACGGGTATCCTGCCGGTACTTGGGGGCCGCCGGTGGCGGATGAATTGATGAATGGCCTCCAAACGAGCTGGCGCAATCCTTGCCGCAACCTGAGCGATTCTGATTTGTATTGCGAGCTGTAGGCTTTTAAAAAATCAAATCTACGGCGGTACCGGCATTTGGAGTCGATTGCAGATCGATGCTGCCTTTGTGCAGGCGCATAATTTGCCGACTTAGACTCAAGCCGATGCCAGAGCCTTCTTTTTTAGTGGTGTAAAAAGGTACAAAAATTTGTTCCATTTTATCCTCTGAAATACCGATTCCGTTGTCGATGACAGACAATACAGCCTTGCCATTGCTTCTAGCGGCTTTCAAGGTCAAAGCGGGCTTTGGAATATCAATTAAGGCTTCCAGTGCATTTTTGATCAGATTGACCAATACTTGTTCCAGCAATACAGGATCGCCCTGAAATTGTATCGGCTGCGGGGGCAAATCGTAAATCAAACTGACCTGATTTTGTTCTATTTCTACCTGAAATAATGCAGCGACATGCTGAAAGAGCTGTTCGGCATCCAGTTCCTGAAAATTGGGCGGCGGTATGCGCGTGAGTGTCCGGTAAGTTTCTGTAAAATTAAGCAAGCCCTCTCCTCTGCGCTGTATGACCTGTATGGCATTGCGCAATTGCTCCAATTGCTTATTTTCAATTTGGGCTTGTTTGCCCAGCATATCCATCATAGTAGAGCTAAGAGAGGTGATTGGAGCGACCGAGTTCATGATTTCATGCGTTAAAATGCGGATGAGTTTTTGCCAGGCAGAAAGCTCGTTTTGCTCCAGTTCGCTTTGTATGTTTTGAAAAGAAATCAACCGGAGTTTGGCTTGTTGCATGTTAAAGGCGATGCATTGAACCGCTATTTGTATCAGGCGATTTTCAATGTTTATTTTGACCAATTCTCGATCACCGGGTTTCAGCGATTTGATGGTTTCCCAAAGCCCTTCATCTACTTTTTTCAAGCCATCGATATTAATGAGGTAGGACTTGCGCAGCAGGTGTTGCAGCGATTTGTTCATCAGAATTATTTCTTCCTGCTCATTGTAACACAGTAAACCGATATCGATGTGGGCAACGATGGTTTGCAAAAACTGGTGATTGGCTTCCTTCTCAGCCCGGATGGCCTGAAATTTTCGACTCATCATGTTGAGGCTATCGTGCAATTGGCCGAAAGAAGCGCCTTTGTGCACGGAGGCCGAAGTGGCTGTAAAATCGTTGTACTGGATGCTTTCAAAAAAATGTGCCAGATCCCGATTGGTTTGAGTGATGTAATAGATAACGTTGATTAGTATGGCTACCAAAAGCAAGGTTAGCACAATGGCTGGAAAAATATAGTCCTTTTGATAACTGAAAATGGCACCCGCCATCAAGCCCATCATCAACAAGGTGCGAAATATGAGGTTGGTTCTAAACTTATCAAGCATGGTTTAGGTATAGTTTAGCATATCGGGCGATGTATTTCCCCAAAATATCAAATTCCAAATTGATGGTATCGCCTATTTGCATGGTTTTAAACGTGGTATGATGAAAGGTATAAGGGATTATGGCTACTGAGAACTGATCTTCAGTAGGATTGACTACAGTTAGGCTAACACCATTGACACAAATCGACCCTTTATCTACCAAAAGGTGGGCATTAGAATCGGGAAATTGGAAGCGAAAATTCCAACTGCCGTTTTTGTCTTCTATGCCGATGCAATGTCCCGTGGTATCTACGTGCCCCTGAACGATGTGGCCATCCAAGCGGGCATGAGCGCCCATGGCTCGTTCCAAATTAATGAGCGAACCTGGCTGCAATTGCCCCAAATTGCTGCGTTGAAGGGTCTCTTCCACGGCAGTTACACAGTAGGTGGACCCACTCAACTCGACCACGGTTAGGCATACGCCGTTGTGGGCGATGCTTTGGTCTATGGAAAGATGGGCGCTCAGCTCACTAGAGATTTCAAAGCTCACATTGCTGCCTTGACGGGAAATCTGATGAATAATACCCACTGATTCGATAATTCCTGTAAACATGACACCATTTTTATTTTGTTCTTTGACAATTCTTGTGATTTGAAGCAAAAGAATTGTCAAAGAACGTTTTATTTTATTGTAGCGATAATTTTTGCCCGGAAGTTTGCCATCCGTTATTTTTGCAACCGAACGTTTTTGTAACAAATTCGCATCCTTGCGTTTATTAACAGGACGCAAAGAAGGAGCAATAACCGCTAATTTATGGAAGATTTTCTTTCTGAGATAAATAAGATTACGGCTGACTGGGGTTTGACCGAGTGGATCACATGCATAGGGGGGGGGATGATTGTGTTGATACTGATCTCTTGGCTGGTGTCAATGACTAGGGTCAATGGCCGAAAAAGAAGGGTAAAACAGGCCGCTCCACAAATCACCGTCAATCAATTCAAAATTTCTCCTTTGGGCAGAGATGCCTATTTCAAGTTACAAAACAGCGGCCCCGATGCCCAACTTACCCGCTTAGAGTTTAAGGGCAGGAACAATATACTGGTTAAAAATGATGTTGCCGGGCATTTGTTGGCCAATGGCGAATCCTATCGCATATTGCTGGAGTTGACAGGGGGGCAAAAAATATACGATAGTTTATTTCTCACCTTGACTTACTTGGATAAAACAGGCAATGTATTTGAACAAGTATTTGACTTGAATACACAAACCAGTAAACAGCCCAAAGTGATTAAATTTGCCTAAATGGCGATCAATGATACGATGAAAATAGACATTTTAGCAATAGGGGTACACCCCGACGATGTGGAATTGAGCTGCAGCGGCACCTTGTTGCGGCACATTCTTCAGGGCAAAAAAGTAGGGTTGCTCGACTTGACCCGCGGAGAACTTGGCACTCGCGGAACGGCTGAAATCCGCGATCGGGAAGCGGCTGAAGCGGCTCAACTGATGGGCGCACTTTTCAGGAAAAACCTAGATATGGCGGATGGTTTTTTTGCCTACAGTGAGGAAAACCTGCAAAAGATCATTCCCGTAATTCGGGAACACCAGCCGGAAATTGTACTGGCCAATGCGCTAAGCGACCGACACCCGGATCATGGACGGGCTGCCAAATTGGTGGCCGATGCTTGTTTTTATGCCGGATTGACCAAAATTGCCACGACTGACGCAGTTGGAAATCCACAAGAACGTTGGCGGCCCAAGGCTTTGTATCACTACATCCAGGATTATTATCTCGAACCGGATTTTGTCGTGGACATTACCCCTTTTATGGATCAAAAAATAGCGCTGGTTCAAACGTTTCGCTCCCAATTTTACATTCCAGACGATCGAGAATATACCCAAGAATTGAGTTCACCTATCTCAGGGCAGGATTTTATCGAATACTTGCGGGCTAAAGCCAGAACTTGTGGACGACCTGTCGGTTTTGAATACGCGGAAGGCTATTTGAAAGCCAGAACCATAGGCGTGGAAAGCTTATTCCACTTGGTGTGATTGGCGGGGAAAAGCACAAAAAAAGGTTGAGCCTTCGCCCAATACACTTTTTGCCCAAAAACGCCCCTGGTGCAATCCCATAATCCGTTTGACAATGGTTAATCCAATGCCTGAACCGTCAAACTGACTTGGATCGTGTAGCCTTTTGAAGGGTTTCCCAAGTTCTTCTTCATACTCCATATCAAAGCCTGTTCCATTGTCTTGTACAAAAAGGACTCGGTCGCTATTTTCTGTATAAGCGCCAATTTCGATGAAACTCTCCGGTTTCTGGCTGCTATATTTGATGGCATTTGAAATCAAATTAGTCAAAACGTGCCACAGCAAAGTTGCGTCTGCATGAATTTCGCCCAAGCTGTTGATTTTAATGTGGATTCGATCGGTATTTTCAGTGCTGTTCAACTGTTCCATAATGACATCTTGTACCAATGAAGCAAGGTCGATTTTTTCCTTGTTTAATGCTGCTTCGCCAATTTTACTGATCACCATCAGGCTCTCAATAATGTCTTGCATTTTTTTATGGTTGCTTTTTACAAAATCCAGGAACTCATCGACACTTTCCAAATCATTGGTTTTGATTCGCTTTTCCAGTAATTGAGTAAAACTGATGGCGCGACGCAACGGACTTTTCAGGTCGTGTGAAAGTGCAAAATTGAAACTGAGCAAGTTTTCATTGGCGATTAATAATTCCTGACCTTGTGTGGCAATTTGCGATTCTCTTTCTTCCAATTGGTAGATGTATTCCGATTCCTGCCGCTTTTGTCGTTCTTGACTGCGCATGAGCATTACAGAAAAAATAAAAGTAAAAATGACGGAAACAATATACCCCTGAGTTTGTAAACCGTGATTCATGATAAGCAAACCAAGGAAAACAGCCATAACAACAATGCTTGTCCAGAATAAATAACGTCGTGCACCAAAAGCGACCAATGGCAAAGCCAACCAAACAGACATAGCTCCGATAGTAACTGCATTTTGAATGGTAGGGTTATCGGAAAAGGTGATATAATTGAAAGCGATACCGCACATCATAATGGGGTAAGCAGACAAAGAAAGGGCATAACTAAATAAAAAGGCTTTAGGAGACTTAATAAAAAATTGAATAATAAGGAAAAGGAGTGCTGAAACAAATGCGAATAAACGCCACTTAAAGGTATCTTCAAGTTCCAGTTCATTGATGTCTGTATAATAAAAAAAAACGACCAATATCAGCGCAATTCCTGATACAACTAGGCTATTCGTTCGGGTTTTAGATGAAAGCTCTTCAAAATACCGCTTTTCCTGTTTTGGGTTCATAACTTGTCGCCAATATGGGCATTTCCTCATTTAGGTGATTGCATCAATAGATTGTATTTGCCTGGTAAGCTGCCATTTAAAATGAAAGAATATAAAACTTTGTTTTATAGGGGCTAATATCGGGAGAAAAGCAAAAGCTGGAGCTAGACAAATAAAATTACCCTTGATGTAGTAAGGAATTCCTTCCATTTCAGTCAGCAAGATAGGTATTATTTTTTCATAATTTGATAAAAAAACTAAAATTCCCCTGCCAATTTTTGCGGAAGCTGATAGAAAGGAAGGCAATATACTCAAAGGAAGCAGGATTTTTTGTAAAGGCTTAGCCACTTTTTTCAATGATTTGCAAATGAAATGAAGTTATTTTAGGTTGTTATTGACGATTTTTCAAAAATAGAACCCAATAATTTATAAGTTTGAAAATTACACTTAGGGGTGAGCTTATCAATTTAATGTAAATTATATTTCTAATAAATTGAAAACCAATTTGCTAGAAATATATAGATTTTTGCGATTTTTTAATTCGTCAGCGTTCCGAATCGTAAGAATTGTAGCGCCAAAGAAGGAAAATTATTTTCCCTCCATTTTTTCAACGTACTGTACTTCGCCTAAGCGAAACTTGATGGGAAAGCCAGCCTTTCGCTCCAGGCGTACATCCAATTGGCAAAAGACACCCAGGTCTTTATAAGCATAGGCAGTTGGAATTTTTTGGCGGCGGGAGTAAACCATAGCTGGCATGGGCAATAGATCCATTTGGAACAAATAAAAGGAAGTATAGGTGTGTGGTGTGGGCAAAGCAAGCGGGGTAGTTGCCTTCAATTCGGGGATGGATTTGCCTATGATTTGATTTTGAGCATTGGCTGCTGTCAGTACGAACCAAGCTAAAATTCCAGTTATGATCCATGTATTATTCCTCATCGTTCTTTTTTTCTGCCAGGCTACCCGAAAATAGCCGGTATTGTTGAAACTTACATTCCAAGGGGCCATTATAAAGCACCTTTTTGGAAGATGGCCGCAAACCGATCTGTTTCATCGCCTCCATGTTGGAAGAAATGATCCAGGCTTCGTATCCGGCAAAAGCTTGTTTCAAGCGATCACCAATAATACGGTAAAAAGCCGATATTTGTTCAACAGGAAGGCGCTCGTCGTAAGGCGGGTTCATAATCAGCAAACCTGCTGTTCCGGGAGCCTTTAATTGCTCAAAGTTTTGACGCTCCACAGATACTTTATCTTCCAGACCAGCTTTGATGGCGTTATGCTGCGCCAGGTTTTTGGCTTTGAAGGAAAGGTCGTAGCCATACAAGGAGTGGTCAAAACGGCGTTCTGCTTGTTGTGCCTCTTCCATTACTTTACTCCAAAGGTCTTTGTCAAAGTCATTCCAACGCTTGAAGCCAAACTGCACCCGCTTGAGTTGTGGTGCTATGCCATAAGCCAGTAATGCGGCCTCAATTAGAATAGTACCAGATCCACACATGGGGTCTATGAAGTCGCAATCGGCCTGCCAGCCACTGAGCAAAACCAGCCCCGCTGCCAGCACTTCATTGATGGGTGCTTCCAGTTTTTCAGCCCGGTAGCCTCGCTTGTGCAAGGAATCGCCGGAGCTGTCGAGTGCGATGGAGCAATCCGCTTCCTGTATATGCAGGTGAATTCTCAAAGTGGGGTCAAATACATTCACATCGGGCCGCACCCCCTTTTCTCGCCGGAAGCGATCCACAATAGCGTCTTTTGTTTTCAATGCCGCAAACTTAGAATGGCGGAATAAGGAAGAGTTGACTACAGCATCTACGGCCAACGTGTCGGACGCATTCATATATTTCGTCCAGTCGATCTGGTGGATTTGCTTGTACAGTGTGTCTTCGTTCCGGGCTTTGAATTCTCCAATTGGGAGCAGTATTCTCAATGCTGTTCGCAGGTGGAGATTGGCTTTATATAGGAGCTCTTGATTGCCCTGAAAGCTTACAGCTCGTTTGAGTAGATGGATGTCTTTGCCGCCTAGGTTCTTGATTTCCTGAGCAAGTACTTCTTCGAGTCCGGCGAAAGTTTTAGCAATTAGTTGCATTTTTTAGTGTGTGGTGTTTAGTGAGTAGGGCGTTCGTGTATGGCTAGGTTAAGCCAAGCTCACACCTCAATTGCTCCCTGCCCGATGACGAAGGAGGCGGGAAAAGCTTGGCTTCAAGCCTAGCCCATCAAATCCTCAAATGGGGTGAGTGTTGAGTGGTGTGGGTTTACTGTTGCGAAGGTAGGATAAATTTTTTATCCCGTTGTGGACTAGCTAATATTCAAAATCCCGTCGTTGTCTTGGACAACCTAGCAGGTCGGGTGGTGTCCCTAAAGGCGCTTATCAAGCATTTAGTCGTACCAGCGCAGGCCTATCCGAATATCCTGCTCACCGGGTTCCCAAAACCAATCGGTTTTTTTGCTTCCTTTTTTACCCATATCGATGAGGGTGCCGTGACCAGAATAACCTGCTGCCTGAAAAACCTGATGGATTTGATACTGGATTGTACGCTTGTAATACTTGGAAGTGGCTGGAATCAGTACATGCAATTGGACATCAGGGTATTTCTTCAGCATGCGGGCTATTTTCCACAAGGGTTGGTTAACTTTGACTAGTTCTCCCTCTGGTGTCGCAAAAATCGCTTCTTCCAGTTGGGTGTCGGTTGGATCCAAGCGAATATTTTGGGCTTCTACGAATATCCAATTCCTCAATGCTTCATCGCTCATCCGATGAATGGGGAAAAAAAAGTTGCCGGCTTTTGCAAGAGGCAATCCGGTTACACAATCAACCACTTGGATGGGTGAAATATCATCCACCAGTACATTGCCAGGGTATGCCCAATCATCTTCCACAAAATTGGCCTCAAGGAAAATATCCTGACAGGGAACTGGTACTTGAAAATCGAAGGTGACTTTTTGCCATTCTGTGTTTTCAATAGCTTCCGTCATACCCAATAGCACTGTTTTTTCACAGTTGGAATTACCTGCCCAGATGTAAAGTTGCACAGGATCAGTAAAACTAGTAGGGATTCCTTTTTCATTTACACTTTCATAAATGGGGGATCGCGCAACATAAAAACTCAGGGAATAACACTGGTTGGGTAGCAATGGTACAAACAGGCGTTGCCCGATGGCTTCCTTGGAGCCATCTTCCCGGACTACCATGCCGAGGTAGGTTTTGCCTTCGTAAGCTTTAAGCAAAACTGAATATTTCCCAGGTTGAAGATCGGGTGGTGAATTGGGGAAATCGCCACAATCGTACCATTGTGGAGGCATGCGAACTAATTTGTAATTTGACTCAAAAGAAGGATTTTCTAATCGTATATATTGCCCAAAAGCGGGCGTTAAGCAACTGTAAAACAGTACGAAATAGAAAAACTTGTACATAATCTGTTTTTTTTAAAGTAATAGGGTTAAACCAAAAATATATTTCCGAAATTTACACCATACAATTCCAAAGACATGCTACACCGCCTTATAGTTGTTTTATTATGTATTGGATTGAGCCTAGGATGCCGCGATAAAGCTCCCCCTTCTTCAACGCCTCAAGATAACAATATAGGACAAGACATAAGCAGCCCTGAATACTTGGATCGCAAAAAAGACTTTGAGTCGCTCTTCCCTTACGGGATCATCAATGGTTCGCAAGCGCCAGACTCTGTGAGCATTACCGAGAATCAGCGCTTTTTTCGCTTTGGCAAATTGGAAGTGTGGATGGAAGGCTACGCTTCCTTATCTGGTGAGACCATCAAATACAAAACTTCAACACAGAAAGAATGGCAAACGGTAGAAGATGAACCCTTTCTCTATTTTCTAGGCTATGATGGTGACCGATATCTGGTGCTGGATCAGGGCGAAAAAAACTATAATAGAGAACTGCGCTTGTATGATTTTTCCAAAAAAAAAGCCGTGTTTTACAGTCGTTACAACAACAGCATCATCAAAAAAGACTGGCTTTACTTGTTGCGCCTGGCCGAATCGGGCAGCTTAGATACCCTGCCTGAATGCCCTGCCCAGCCCCATGAGACCGTGAGCTATGAAGAAGTGGTAGCCCTGCATTTGTCCGATTTGAAAATGGTGAAAACAGGACAGGTATTTTGTTTAATGGAATAGCGATCTGCTGTGGAAGCGTCAAAATAGCAAATTTTTCCAGCATCCGTTTGAACCCCAAGGCCTTTTTCGCGCTTCATTAAACGGTATGGTAATAAAATTGTCAAAGAAAAATACATCATCATGTATCGAATGCTACTTAGCTCCCTATGCTTTTTCTGGTTTAGCCTCAACAGCCCTTTGTTAGGACAGTTGGTGTACAGCGATCCGGCGTTCCCCACCTCGGAAGAGGAAGTAATCCTTTATTTTGATGCTACTCAGGGCAATGGCGGGCTTGCTAATTGCGGGTGCAATATCTATTTGCATACCGGGGTCATCACCAACCTGAGCAATGCGCCATCCGATTGGCGCTATGTGCCTACTACCTGGGGGGTAGCCAATGCCAATTGGCAAATGACGCCTGTACCCGGCCAGCCCAATTTGTATTCCTATACTTTCTCGCCTAGTGTACGCAGTTATTTCAATGTGCCTGGCTCAGAAGACATTCTAAAGCTGGCGTTTGTATTTCGCAACGCTGATGGCAGTCAGACCGGACGAGATGAAGGCGGCGGCGATATTTTCCTCGATCTTTTTGAAGCCTCTACAGGCTTTGTCGCGGTATTGCAAAGCCCAACCAATAATGCCCTGGTGGTGGAAACAGGGGAAGCAATACCCATCCGAGCAGTGACTTCCGAAACCTCAACAATAACAGTACGCGACAACGGCATCTTGTTGACAGAGCAAACCACAGACATATTGGAATACGACCTTATTGCCAGCACGGCAGGTTCTCACCTGGTAACGATTACGGCAGATAATGGATCTGAGCAAACCGAGTTGTCTTTTGCCTACGCCATACCCATTAGTATCCCCAATGCCAATCCACCAGCCAATACGCCTTTGGGCATCCATTTTATCAATGACAACCAAAGCGCCCTGCTGCACTTGTTCGCACCTGGAAAAGAACACGTTTTTGTACTAGGAGATTTCAACGATTGGCGGCCTAATACGGACTACCAAATGACCAAAAGCCTGGACGGCAATTCCTGGTGGCTGCAAGTAGATGGCCTGATACCTGGGCAGCAATACGTTTTTCAATATTTGGTCAATGGCGAGCTGCGCATTGCTGATCCGTACAGCACTCTGGTACTCGATCCTTCCAATGATCCCTTTATTCCTGAAGTCACTTACCCGGATTTGCCGATTTATCCGGAAGGAGCGCAAGGCGTAGCCACACTCATTCATCCAGGAGCGCCTGAATACAATTGGCAAGTCAACAACTTTGTGCGCCCTCCTAAGGAAGAATTGGTGATTTATGAGTTGTTGCTGCGCGATTTTATTGCGCGACACGATTATACTACGCTGATAGATACCCTCAATTACCTGAGTCGGTTGGGCGTAAATGCCATCGAATTGATGCCTGTGAACGAATTTTCGGGCAATATCAGTTGGGGCTACAACCCCACCTTTCACATGGCATTGGACAAATACTATGGCCCGATTGATGAATTCAAGCGCTTCGTAGATGCTTGCCACCAACGGGGCATGGCCGTTATTCTGGATGTGGTTTTTAATCATGTTGACTGGCCCAGTCCTTTCGTTTCCTTGTATTGGAATCAGACAGCCGGGCAGCCTGCCGCTGATAATCCCTGGCTAAACCCCGTTGCGCCGCATGATTTCAGCGTCTTTTTCGATTTCAACCACGAGAGCACCGCTACTCGCGACTATATAGACCGGGTACTGCAATACTGGCTTTCCGAATTCCGGGTGGACGGCTATCGCTTCGATTTGTCGAAAGGCTTTACGCAGAATGACAACGGCCCCTTTGACGCAGGCCCTTATGATGCCAGCCGCATCGCTATCATCAAACATTACGCCGATGTCGTCTGGCAAACGACCCCCGGTGCTTATATGATCCTGGAACACTTCGCCGATTGGACGGAGGAAAAAGAGCTGGTGGAGTACGGACAGGGCATGATGGTTTGGAACAACATGACCCATCAGTTTGGCCAAGCTGCACAGGGTTTTGGCACGAATTTAACCGGAGCTTCCTATACATTCAGAAACTGGACGGTACCGGGCATCATCACTTATATGGAGAGCCACGATGAAGAACGCCTGATGTACAAGAATCTCCAGTTTGGCAACTCATCTGGCAGCTACAATACCCGTGATTTTGAAACGGCACTCGACCGAATCAAAATGGTAACGATGTTCCACTATGCCATCCCCGGTCCCAAAATGCTGTGGCAATTTGGCGAAGTGGGTTACGATTTTTCCATCAATTACTGTGAGGACGGCAGTATTAGCGATGCCTGTCGCACCAACCCTAAACCCATCCGCTGGGACTATTACCAAAATGCAGCCAGACGCGAATTGTACGACTATACCAGCGCTATGACCTTTCTCAAGAAGCGTTACCCCATTTTCAACACCACCAATTTTGAGCTCGATTTAGGTCAAAACCTAAAAAAGGTCAAATTGCAGGATGGCGACTTGCGTATCGTCGCCGTGGGCAACTGTGGGGTAAATAGCGGCACCATCAGCCAGGCTTTCTCCAACTCCGGCTGGTGGTATGACTATTTTACGGGCGATAGCTTGTTTGTCAATACCCCCAACTTACTGCTTAATCTGGACGCTGGCGAGTTTCACCTCTATTCTAATCAACCCTTGGATCCGCCTACATCCAGTAGAGAGACTATTCCGTCCTTAACCGACTGGCAGCTATTTCCCAACCCGAACGACGGCGCTTTTACCCTTGGGGTTGAGCTTACTACGGCGGCATCCCTACAATTGGCCGTTTATAATTTGCAGGGGCAAAGGCTATACGCTCGCCAATTGGGGCAGCGAACTCCGGGCTGGCATACCGAGGACATGCAATGGAATTTGCCAGCAGGTACCTACCTGATTCAGTTGCTGGCAGAGGGCCAAACAGCTACTCGGATGATGGTGGTACGTTGAGGGAAATTTTGATCAAGCATCCGGGCTCAATCATTTTTACAGCATCTGATTTACTGGCAGGGAGTACGCTCAAGTATGTACAAACTACTGGTAAATCAGGTGCTGTGGATAATAAGGATGATCAAAGAAAGGATTTATGGAAAAAATAGGTAAGATTACTCCTCAAGAATTACAAGAAGTAGAGCGAATCATACGACTCCAATTAGATATCTAAAGCGAAGGGGCTTATACCAGTAAAAAAATCCTAAATCGGCATCATTTCCTACCCAAACCACATCAAAATGTGGATTTATGGCAAAGCTATTGCCTGTTTCTTTGTATCCGAAAACACGGTGCAAACCGTCGGCCATTTAAGACCAGACAACCCAACCGACGTTAAGAACCGGTTAGATTCCTATTGCTCATCACCTCTAAATTCAATATGCCATGAATCCGCAATACAATGCCAACGACTTAGATTTAGCCATTAATCCTCAAGTGTTAAAGTCGCTTTTTGCCACCAATAGCTATCGGCATGCGCTGGCCATCGCATATAATTGGGCGCTTATATTTGCCAGCATCCTACTGAGTCTGGCTTATCCTTACTTTGCAGTGTACCTGTTTTCGGTGATCGTCATTGGGGCGCGCATGCATGCCTTGGCCATTCTGATGCACGATGCCACCCATTTCCGGTTTTTGAAAAACCGCAAGTGGAACGATTTGATCACCAATGTCGTAACTGCTTATCCCTTGTTTACGACCATTGCGACGTACAGAGAAAACCACTTGCGACACCACCGACACCTCAATACGGAGGAAGATCCCGATTGGGTTTCCAAACTGGGCAAGCGCGAATTTCGTTTTCCAAAAACCAAGCGCGAATTTTTACTGACGGTCTTTTCCTACTTCTTTTTGATACAGGGGATGAAGGATTCGATCTGGTTTTTCCGCCGTTTCGCTTCCGCAAAAAAAGACACCAGCTGCCGTACGGAGGACAAAAGACCCCGCATCCTTTTCTTCGCCTTACTCTTGCTGACATTAACGCTGGGAGGCCTTTGGCTCGGTTTTCTATTATTTTGGGTTATCCCTTATCTTTCTACTTTCTTCATGTTTCAATACATTCGCAGCGTCGCCGAACATTTTGGAGAGTTGTCCTACGACCATTTGCTAACTTCCACCCGTACCGTTCGGGTGAATTTTCTAGAGCGGTTTTTCATTGCTCCACACAACGTGGGGTACCATCTGGAGCACCACCTTTATCCAGGCGTACCTTTTTATCACCTACCTCAATTGCATAAAGTGCTGATGGCCGATGCTGCGTACAGCAATAAAGCGCACATCACGCATGGTTATTTGACAGGCTTGTTGAATGAGTTGTCGGGGATAAATAGCTGACCCGAGAATGGGCTATTCCTGCCGTTTCAAATATTCCCGCAAATCCTTCACCTGTTTGCGGCTGCCCAAAGCGATGAAGCTGGAATTTGGCTTCAGCACTGTTTGCGGCGTCGGGTTCACTTCATAATGTCCATCGGCGGCTTTATAGCCAATGATATTGATACCCGTTTCCCGCCGGAGGTGCAATTCTTCCAGCGAGCGCCCTTTACAGCTACTGGGCATATCCTCATAGCGCAGTTCTTCAAAGGCGATGTCCGACTGGTATTCGTTGGTAATAAAAGAAAAAAACTCAACCGCGCCGGGTTTGCTGATGATGGCTGCCATATAGAAACCGCCTATTTGTTCGGGCATTACCACATGGTTGGCACCTGCCATTAGCAATTTTTTTTGTGATTTCGGGTCTTTGGCCCTGCTGATGATCGTGAGCTTATTGTTCAACTGCCGGGCAGACAATACGATAAACAAATTGTCGGAATCATCGGGCAAGGCGCTGACCAGCGCTTCGGCTTGATGAATACCTGCCTGAACCAGTGCTTCATCGTGCGTAGCATCGTCCTGAATGTAAAGCATTCTTTGATGACTGGTTTGTATCTGCTCAATTTTGGCAGCATCCTGTTCTATGATCACAAAAGGCACCTGATGCTTGTGTAAATGCTCAGATATTTCGCGTCCATACTTGCCATATCCGCAAACGATGACATGGTTTTCCATTTTTTTAATTGATGCATTGATGAAATTAAGGTGCATTTTCTTAAAAATTTCTCCCTGCACGACATAGTAAGAAAATACAGCCAAGGCATAGGCAATGACTCCAATATTGATAAAAATATAAATTGAAGTAAAAATACGGCCATAATCGCTCAACACTTGCACTTCCGTAAAACCTACGGTCGAAATAGTAATCATGGCCATATAAAAGGCCTCGATCAAAGAATAGCCTTCAATATACCAATACCCCAGTATGCCCAGCAATATCGTGCCTACAAAAAGTGCCATTGCCAAGCGCATACTCAAGAAGGACGAAGGTACGGTGAAGCCGTTCCAGGCTTTGATAGACCACTTCATAAAGCAGGGTTCTCTTGTCGGCGTATTGAAATGCCGCGTAGGATGATACTTCATCTGGAATAATCCGAAAAGTAGGCAATTCCAATGAAATTTCTACCCGACTTTGGAGAAAAGTGTCAAATAGGAGGGTAAAAAAATACGATATAATTACTAAACCTGCGGGGTATTCCTACCCAACAGGTTTAGTAAGCATAAGTCCGTTAGCCAATAACGGCGTTATCTTTGGCAACGTGACGCGCATACATCCAAGCGCCACCGGCCATCGATAGGTCTTTTAAAACCATGGTAGTGGATAGTTGATTGCCGTCCATGGCGCCGGGCAAATGGAGGATAAGCACGAAAAGAATCAGCATCACCCCCAGCAAAGCAGTTGCCAATTTATCCATTTTGCCAATAAAGATGCTCACGGCTGCTGCAATAAGCGCCGCCCCAGTTATGTACACCATAATTTCGCCACCCGGAGGATTCATCGCCTCCGCCATTCCTTTGGCATTCATAAAATGGAAGAGCCCGAAAACTAGAAAAGGTAAGGCAAATAGCCATTTTCCAAGTCCAAGAATTGCATTCATAATCTCATTTTTTAGTTGGTTATCAATAAAAAAAAAATACGTGCA
This sequence comes from uncultured Saprospirales bacterium, assembly GCA_937864265.1. Taxonomy (GTDB): domain Bacteria; phylum Bacteroidota; class Bacteroidia; order Chitinophagales; family Saprospiraceae; genus CALMIR01. Next base: position 27,683 of record CALMIR010000078.1, read on the forward strand.
ACGATAGCTGTCCAAATGGAGCTATAGAAAAAATAAACGTGTATCCGCGAGTTTGGGCAAGAATAAATGCGGGTGGGATTATCGTACAAATGTAAGTACAATTGTTGTATGTTTTAGAAATAAAATTTACAAATATCAGTTGTTGTAAAAATAAAATTGGACAATTGTTGCTAAAGCCAATTATTATACTTTTAATTCAATGATGAATGAAATATCAAGCACAGACCCTTGCAAATTATACCCGCACCAACAAAACAGAAATACTTGGAACTTTTTCAATAGGAATTGTTTTGTAAAGCAGGCAGCTTATTTTTGTATTTTGAGCATCATTTTGACAACCCAACCCAATTTATGGCAAAAGACTGGAACGTAGGAGAGAAAGAGAAAAAAGGCATTTTAAAAGAAAAAGAACAGGCCGTGTTGGTCGGATTGATCCACCAAGACCAAAGCGAAGCCATGGTACAGGAATACCTGGATGAACTGGAATTTCTGGCGCTGACCGCTGGCGCTGTGACCGTAAAGCGCTTTGTTCAAAAATTGCCCCACCCCGACAAACGCACCTTTGTGGGCAAAGGCAAATTGGAAGAAATTGAAGCGTTTGTACAAGAAAACCCCGCCATCACTATGGTCATATTTGACGACGACCTCAGTGGCAAACAAGTGAATATCCTGGAAGAGCAACTAAAGGTCAAAATCATAGACCGCACAACGCTGATCTTGGACATCTTTGCCGGAAGGGCTCAAACCGCTCAAGCTAAAACACAAGTCGAGCTGGCACAAATGCAGTATCTGCTGCCCCGTTTGCGCGGTTTGTGGACGCACTTGGAGCGACAGCGCGGGGGTATTGGCATGCGCGGCCCTGGTGAAAAAGAGATCGAGACCGACCGCCGTATCGTCCGGGAAAAGATCAGTTTCCTCAAGAAAAAGTTGGAAAAAATCGACCTGCAAAATGAAACCCAACGCAAGCAGCGAGGCGAATTGATTCGCGTTTCATTGGTCGGATACACGAATGTCGGAAAGTCCACCCTGATGAACCTGCTGAGCAAGTCTGACGTTTTTGCGGAAGATAAACTGTTTGCTACACTGGATACGACCGTCCGTAAAATTGTTTTTGGCAATATGCCCTTCCTCTTGTCCGATACGGTTGGATTTATCCGCAAATTGCCTCACCATCTGGTAGAAAGCTTCAAATCGACCCTCGACGAAGTGCGGGAAAGCGATATTTTACTGCACGTGGTGGATATTGCCCACCCGCAGCACGAAGATCAAATTCGTACCGTGGACAGCATTTTACAGGAAATAGGCGCTCTTGATAAGCCCACTTTGCTGGTCTTTAATAAAATGGATCGCTATCGCGAAATGCATTACGACGCCTATATAGATGAGGAAGCCCGTCAGGAAATCGAGGAAGGTATCAAAGGCAACCTAAAGCACAACTTCGACTACGACATGGCATTTATTTCGGCGCAGACCAAGGAAAATGTTGAAGAATTGCGTCAAAAAATGTACGATATGGTACGCGAACAATATTTGGTGCGTTATCCTTATCAGGCCAAACATTGGTAAAACCTGCAATATGAAAAGTATTCTCGAAAAATACGCGCAACTCCTCGTGCACTATTGCCTGGATATACAAGAAGGAGAACGTTTGCTCATCGAAAGTACCACCTTGGCAGAACCCCTGGTTAGGGAAGTGTACAAATCTGCCCTGGAAGCGGGCGCCCTCATCGAAGTAGCACTCGACTTTCAGGATAGAAACCGCCTGCTGCTGACTCTAGGGCGGGAATCCCAGCTCGAATACGTGCCTTTGCTTTACCAAACGGCGATGGCCTCTTTTGATGCTTATCTGTACATCCGGGCGCCCTACAACCTGCGAGAAGATCAACACGTGGATGCAGAAAAGCGCAGTATTCGACACCAGGCGCTGAAACCGACCCAAGCCCTATATTTTGAGCGCACAGCTACCCGCGCCTTGAAGCGCAACTTGTGCCAATACCCCACGCTGGCCGCCGCACAAGAAGCCGGACTCTCCCTGGATGAATACGAAAACTTTGTATTCCATGCCTGTAAACTGTTCGATGAAGACCCTAAACAGAGCTGGCTCGAAGTACGCCAACAACAGCAACAGATAGTGGACTATTTGATGCGCAAAGAAAGCATCCGTTACGTGAGTACAGATACCGATCTCCAATTCAGCACCAAAGGACGTACCTGGATCAATTCGGATGGGCAAACCAATATGCCTTCCGGCGAAGTATATACCTCGCCTGTTGAAGATTCCGTGAACGGCACAATCTATTTTTCTTTTCCCGCCCTTTACATGGGGCATGAAGTGGAAGACGTTAGGCTATGGGTCAAGGATGGCTATATCGAAAAATGGGAAGCACGCCGTGGACAAGAATTTTTGGACAAAATTTTTCAAATGGAGGGTACCCGCCGATTTGGCGAAGCCGCCATTGGCACCAACTACAACATCCGGCAAATGACCAAAAATATCCTCTTTGACGAAAAAATCGGAGGAACCGTCCACTTAGCCATCGGCCAATCGTATTTACAGGCAGGGGGCAAAAACCAATCCGCGGTGCATTGGGATATGATCACCGATATGACCAAAGAGGGGCAAATTTTTGCAGATGGCGAAAAATGCTACGAGAATGGACGTTTCTTGTTTTTGGATTAAACTATAATTCTGTTTTTGAGTTTCCAATTACAGAAGAAGCAGCGAAAAGAAGCTCATCATGCTCTTTTCCTGATACAACGCTGCATAGAAGTAGCTTTTAATTAAATTCTGTGCAGCAAAAATGAGTAGGAATTAATTTTTCTACATAAATTGCGGTTTGAAAAATGACCCAACCAAATGAATTACCCCATAAACTGGAAAATTACCCTATGAGGGAACAAGTCAAATTAACGTTGAAAAACATTTGTAAACCAACATTTTAATCTCCTTAAACCGTGAACAATAACAACATTGCGTTTTTAGAATTAAAGTATGGCAACATTTACGGAGGTTTCCCCAACTTTTATGCAATCAGTGAAATCGCGTTCTTGATTTTTGAAGAAGGTTCGAACAAAATTTTTCTGGAAAGCTGGGTTAATAACGCCAACATAGACATTGTTAGCGTTTTACCTAAGGTAAATGATTTAGGGCACACGATTGGGCGTTACAAAGAGGTGATCAACCTCAAAACACAGCGACGCAAACCTTTCAGTGAAGAATTTCGGCTTGACGAGCGTCAGTTGACGTTCTCTTTTAACCAACTACGGCCGGCTAAAATGCAGATCAAAGGCTTTTTGTTGAAAGTGATGAAGAAGTATCGCTTCCACGAAATCATCACCTTCGATGGCAGGCGGGATGTATTTCTTTGCGAACGCGCTGGTGTCAATTTTGACCGCTACAACGTCATTGATTTGCAGAAAGACCTGAATAAAGAAACAGACTATCTGTTTTCTTTAAACAAGTTGGCGGTAGTCATCAATTTTGAGCACGACCGCAGTTACCTGCGTACCCACAATCTGGAATATTGGCTGCACCCCATTGCCAGCCGTCAGATTGTTCCCAAATCAGCCGCCTACGATGCCGTCCGCTTAATGATGGTACACAATGAACACCGCTACCACCGGGATGACTTTTTGTTGAAAGCGGCGCTGATCTTGAACAAAATTCAGAATTCTAAGCAACAACAATAAGGCTTTTGGCCTAATTCATATAAAAGGGGAAACTTCCACTTAGGCGGTTTCCCCTTTTCTGTTTTTCCTTTTCTGCTCATGGCTCTCTGAACCAATCGGCATACATGACATAATTATTGGCTATCCGCTCGATGGTGTCTTTGAACGTTTCCGGGCTGAGGGCCTTCACTTTTTTAGCAGGTACACCAGCATAAATATGGCCGGACTCCAAATGGCTGTTTTCCAATACAACCGCTCCGGCAGCAATGAGCACATACTCCTCTACCAGCGCATGATCCATGACGATGGCGCCCATGCCCACTAATATGTTGTCTTTCAGCGTACAGCCATGCACGATCGCGTTGTGCCCGATAGATACATTATTGCCGATATTGGTAGGTGCTTTCTGGTAGGTGCAGTGGATGATGGCGCCATCTTGCACATTCACTTTGTTGCCCATGCGGATGTAATGCACGTCGCCGCGTACCACTGCGTTGAACCATACGCTGCAATCATCGCCCATCTCTACATCCCCTACAATGGTCGCATTTTCGGCCAGGTAGCAATTTTTACCAAATTTTGGGGCTACCCCCTTCACACTTTTGATTAAAGCCATTTTATTAGATTTAAAGGTCAAATAACGCTAGTTTTGTTCAGAATATCAACTGTACCATGCTTGCACCCGAACAGATACGCCGCGAATTTCCCCTATTCCAGCACCATCCAGAGCTGGTGTATCTCGATAATGCAGCTACTACACAGAAACCATCGAATGTCATAGAAGGCATACGCGGTTTTTATGAAAAAGACTACGGCACGGTACATCGAGGACTCTACGATTTGGCAGGCAGCGCTTCCGCTCGCTATGAGGCAGTGCGGCAAAAAGTGGTAACTTATGTAGGGATGAAAGATGCGCGGCAGGTCGTTTTCACCAGTGGCGCTACCGCAGCGATTAACCTAGTGGCCCATTCCTATTTGATGCCTCGTTTGAAGAAAGGCGATGAAATACTTATCTCTGCTTTGGAGCACCATGCCAATTGGATTCCCTGGCAGCAAATTGGCCATAAAACGGGTGCTCAACTGCGCATCATCCCCTTGGACAAAGCGGGGAATCTATCGTTTTCTGCCTTTCGGCAAATGCTAAACGCCCAGACCAAGCTGTTGGCCATTACCCATATTTCTAATGTATTGGGAACCATCAACCCCGTACCTGACATGGTAGAACTGGCCCACCAGCATGGCGTGCCTGTTTTGGTGGACGGCGCCCAAAGCGCTGCCCATTATCCCATTCATTTGGACGACTGGGGAGTCGATTTTTTTGTTTTTTCTGCACACAAATTGTACGGCCCTACCGGGTTGGGCGTTTTATGCGCCAAATTTCAGCATTTACAAGAAATGCAGCCTTTATTTACAGGAGGAGCGATGGTGAGGGCGGTCAGTCTCGAACAGACCACTTTTGCAGCGCCACCCCAGCGTTTTGAAGCAGGTACGCCCCCTATAGCAGCCGTAATTGGCCTTGGCCATGCACTTGATTTTTTGAATGGGATAGACAAAGCTATGGCGCTGGCTCAGCTCAATGACTTAAACCAATATGCTTTAGAATTGCTTTCCAAAATAAATGGCTGGCAGCGTGTGGGACAACCTCATCAGAGCAGTGCCTTATTTTCATTTGTTCTCGATGGCATCCACCCGCACGATATAGCCACTTTTTTAGCGGCGGCGAACATCGCTGTGAGGGCAGGACACCACTGTGCGCAACCCTTGATGCGAGAATTGGATTTGCCCGCTACGACCAGGGTGTCTTTGGCCTTGTATAATACTCGCCAAGATATGGATCGATTAGCAGAAGCCTTGAAAGAACTCATAAAATTCTGGTCATGAGTGAAAAGCTCAAGCAACTCTATCAAGAACTCATCCTCCAGCACCATCGCCACCCCGTCCATTTTGAAAAGCGGGAAGATGCCGGGGCCGTGATCGAAGCCTATAATCCCATTTGCGGCGACCGTTTCCAACTCTACCTGGATATGGCCGATGAAAAAATTGCCCGGATCAGCTTCTACGGCTACGGCTGTGCCATTTCCAAAGCAGCGACTTCTGTATTGGTTAGCCAAATGGATGGTCAGGGGGTAATTCAGGCAGCCCAAACTATCGAGCGATTCCTTCATGCGCTACAATCCACGGAAGAGAATCCTATTTTAGAAAACGAATTGGCGGCATTCCTGCCTGCCCGCCAATTTCCCGAAAGGATGCAGTGTGTGACTTTAAGCTGGGAAGCCCTAAAAACATTTCTTGCAGGATACTAGTGCCGACAGCACTAGCACCCAACATCCAAGTGTAGCCCCCCGGACACTTAGCCTCAATAGTGAAAGTAATGTGACGTTTTTGTGATGTTTACGCGTTAAGAGAGGCATAATTTTGGCGTATGATTTGTCAAAGAACTAAAATCCAACACGAATATGAAATTTAGTCAAATAATCTTTGGGGCTTTACTGACGCTTTTGGTCTATTCCTGCATAGGGGACGACATTATCTTTGATACTGTCGCCGAAAATGTACGCATTACCTCTCGGGTGGACAGCCTGGCTGTTGGCGATGATTTTCAATTCGAAGCCATTTTTGTCAACAATATCGGCATAGAAGAGCCGATGACCATTGCCTGGAGCAGTTCTGATGAAGCTATTCTGGCGATCGATCAAAATGGCTTGGCCTCAGGTATCAGCAAAGGCGATGTTATGGTCACCGCTACGGTCGATCTAGCGACAAAAACCATCACTGATACCTGGCCGCTGGCCGTGGCCGACAATACCGTCATTAGCGACCCCGAAAGTAGAACCGGACAATTGCGCACCACCAGCAGCTACCTTTTGGAAGGCGATTTTGAGTTGAAACCGGATGGCAACAACCTGACATTGGTTTTAAGCGACGACTATCGGGCTTCTTCTAATTTACCGGGCCTTTACGTTTATCTGACCAATAACCCCAATTCCGTCAACGGCGCTTATGAAATTGGGATGGTCACGGAGTTTTCCGGCACGCACAGCTATACCATCCCCGGCGATGAAGTGGGCTTGAATCAATACAGCCACCTACTTTACTTCTGCAAGCCCTTTGGCGTGAAAGTAGGCGATGGTGAGTTTGACAATTGATAAATTGGGAAGTAATTTTTTGCACACTACTTAACGAGCGCTTCTAACTTCCGATGGCGTTCGGTAAAAAAATATCAACTCATGCTTAGGTTCATTTTTTCTCTGTTGGTGTTCAGCCTTTGTAGCAGTCATTTACTGGCTGGAGGAGGCTGGCCGCAGCCCAAAGAAAACGGCTACTTTAAATTGTATCAGTGGTGGGTGGTTGCCGATCAGCACTTCACGGATGTCGGCTTGATCGATCCCAATACGACCAATGGCATTTTCAACACCAGTTTGTATGCGGAATATGGTTTTACCGATCGCTTTACTGGCGTCGTGAATTTTCCTTTTTTCAGCCGGGCTTATTTCAACAATACCATTTCAGGCACTACGGGCGACTTGCTCGTACCCGGCGAAGCCATCAATTCCATCGGCGATACGGACATAGGATTCAAATACGGATTAACACAAAATAAGCCGCTGGCACTCAGTGCTACTTTGACGCTGGGGCTGCCACTTGGAAACAATGAGGGGGGCACGCAAGGCAATTTACAAACCGGCGACGGCGAGTTCAACCAAATGCTGCAAATAGATGCAGGGCGAGGTTTCCAATTGGGCAAACTTCCCGCGTACGCCAATGCTTATGTCGGATTCAACAACCGCAGTCAGGGCTACTCCGACGAATTGCGCTGGGGGCTAGAGGCTGGCGTCAACCTGTTTAACAAAAAACTATGGGCCATTGGCAGAATCATCGCCATCGAATCGCTGCTGAATGGCGACCGCAGCGTGGGGGAAAACAGTACCAGCATTTTTGCCAATAATACCGAGTTCATTTCTTTTACACCCGAGCTGGCCTGGAATTTTAATGAAAAATGGGGCGTAGCGGCTTCCGTAGGGACGGCTTTCAGCGGGCGCATCATTTTTGCTAATCCGTCTTATTCTGTGGGTGTGTTTTTTAATTTGAGGTAAAACAGAGTACCCGGCATTGCAGTTAGTATCGCCAGTAGGCATTACATTTGCAGGTATCCAAAAAGACGAATTACATCAGGCATGAACATCACGGAAACCAACCCACAACACATCCACCAATTGGTGGTCAATGACATTCCCAAAGGCAGCCTCGAATGCCTCTGGCTACATATCATCAACAACGGCTTGGGTGAACCGGTCCGCATCCCTATTATGGTCGCGCGTGGGGTAGAGGATGGCCCAATACTGGGGCTTACCGCAGCGGTGCACGGCAACGAACTCAATGGCATCCCCTTGATTCAGAAGTTGATGGAGCAGATAGATACCAGCCAGCTTAAAGGGACTATTGTGGGCGCCTTAGTGATGAATGTGCCCGGCTTTCTGCTGGAGCAGCGCAAGTTCAACGATGGCGTTGACCTCAACCGGATCGCACCGGGTAAACCTAATGGGGATACCAGCCAAGTATATATCCAGCGCATGATCGAGCGGGTGTTGTCCGGCTTCGATTATTTGATTGACTTGCATACAGCCAGCTTTGGGCGTATTAATTCCTGGTACATTCGGGCGGATATGTCCGATGAGCAGACGTCCCGCATGGCGCGGCTTCAAAACCCGGAAATCATCCTCAATAACCCGGCTAATGACGGCACTTTTCGGGGTGCTGCAGCGCATAAGGGGATTAAGGCCATCACTTTGGAACTGCGCGATCCCCACGTTTTTCAGTTCGATGTCATTGAGGATGCCTTGGTCGGCGTTTATAATGTGTTATACGACCTGAAAATGCTAGATGGCTTCATCGTTTGCCCCGTAAAAAACACCATTCTGTGCGAACGATCTTACTGGATTTATACCGATGAGGGGGGCATATTGAATGTATTTCCCAAGGTGAAGCAATACATCAAAAAAGACGAAAAAATAGCTGAAGTGCGCACCATCTTTGGAAAAATCGTCAAGGAGTACTTCGCCCCCGAAGATGGTATCGTCATAGGAAAAAGCGTCGATCCAGTCAACCAAACCGGCAGCCGCATCCTACATCTGGGTATCCGACCGAGGGAGATTCCCTGCATAACGGAGGAGGAGGCTTAAAGATTGATTTTCTGAAGCCAGCTACAAGGGGACAAACTCAGCGCCTATGGGTTTGCCGAGAATGCTTAGCACAAAATGAGAAAATCGTTGTTGGCTCTCCTCCCAGCGCAATACTTTCAATTGCCATGCATGAACCGCGAAGCGGGGGCATTTTTATAAAGCCCGACACAGGCTTTGCAGAACCCCGGAGGGGTGATATAAAACGGACACTTGTCCTCAAACTGCGTGGGTTTACTTTTGGGAAATGGAATGGATGGTGTTGGTTGCCAGCCTCGCCGTGTGCGGCTCGGTTCACTTCGTCAAATGTC
>CALMIR010000079.1 GCA_937864265.1 uncultured Saprospirales bacterium
ACTGTTATTTTTATCATTTTTCAAAATCTTTCGCTTGCGAAAGGTCAGTTAATAAATTATGATCGGAAAAGAAACTGCAAAAGCCATCGACTGCTTGCAAAAAGGTGAATTGGTGGCCATTCCCACAGAAACGGTGTATGGATTGGCAGGCAATGCGCTGGAAGATGAGGTGGTCAGTCGCATTTTTGAAATTAAAAACCGCCCTGCTTTTGATCCTTTGATTGTGCACACCCATTCGTTGGCCGAAATGGAAAAATATGTCCTGGATATTCCAGAACCAGCCCGTCAATTGGCTGCTCGTTTTATGCCGGGGCCGCTTACCTTGCTCCTGGAAAAAAACGCCCAAATCCCGGATTTAGTCACTGCCGGATCGGCCTGGGTCGCCATGCGAATCCCCGCTCATCCGCTGGCATTGCAAGTATTACAAGCCCTGCCTTTTCCCTTGGCCGCACCCAGCGCTAATCCTTTTGGCTACATCAGCCCTACTTCGGCTCAGCATGTAGCGGCACAACTAGGCGAAAAAATACCCTACATATTGGACGGAGGGCCTTGCCAGGTAGGTGTAGAAAGCACCATCGTTAGTTTTGCAGAATCGAAAGTTAAAGTGCTGCGCAAAGGAGGCCTCAGCATGGAAGACATTGAAGCGGTTATCGGAAAAGTAGCGGTTCAAGCCCAGTCTAGTTCCAATCCGCAAGCACCTGGAATGTTAAAAAGCCATTATGCGCCAAAAATTCCGTTTTTTTTAGGAAATTTGGAGCTGCTTCATCGACATTTCAAAGGAAAAAGAATTGGCGTATTGGCTTTTCAGCACACATTGGAGGCAGTACCAACAGCACAGCAGTTTGTCCTAACGCCTACTGGCGACCTTACCGAAGCAGCTAGGGTTTTGTTTGCAGCCATGCGCCATCTGGATGCGTTGGCATTGGATGTGATCATCGCTGAGCCGGTACCGGAGGAAGGATTGGGCAGAGCCATCAACGACCGGTTGAGGCGGGCGGCGGCGGGGTGATGCTCTCCACCTAACTGCGTTATCCTGCTTCAGCGAGAAATACCTGGAAGTTTTGATGAATCAAAAAATAAAAATAACAACAAGAAATAATGGAAAACACCGCATTAAATACTTATTGGATAGACCATAAGGAAAAGCTTATCAAAGCCTACACACAAGGGCAGCAGTCTTTCATTCCTTATCTGATGCCCGAAACGGCCTTGCAACTTTCTGCCAAAGAAGTATTGGCCATATTAGCCGATAAGATTGGGGCCACTACACTGGATGAAGCCATGAGCCTGGAGGGTAAAATAGCCAGCCCACTTTTAGGGCAATCCAACGGCAACTGGCTGAAGCGCTCTAATATGATCGGCATCAACGTGCGAACCTTGCAAAGCTTTTGGAATGTATTGAAATATACACTTACCTTACCGCAAAGCCAACAAGCCATCCATCTGCTCCCCATTTGGGAACCCGGCGTAGTGGGAAGTCTTTACGGCATGGCCAGTTGGCACATCAATCCGGAGTTTTACAGTGCAGAATTGGCACAGGCCATACCGCGACTCAATTCGGTAGAAAAGCAACTTAAAGCCATGGTGAATATAATGCACGCCTTGGGCAAAGTGGTAGGTATGGATGTGATCCCACATACCGACCGCTATTCGGAAATCGTGCTAGCTCAACCCTGGCTGTTTGAATGGTTGCAAAGAGCTGATACGCGCATTGTGCGTCACAATACCTTGCTGCATCAGGAGGTCCAGCAAGTCGTATTTGATTTTTTGCTGGAGGAAGGTTCCGCTTTGGAAAACCTAAGCCTGCCAGAAAGTGTAGAAGAACTTTTTGCCATTCCAGAGATCGTCCGGCACGGCCTATTATTTGGCCCAAAGGGCGACCCCTACAAGCGCAACTTGCGCCGTGGCCAGCTCATCAATCGCCTTTACGACCACGGGTTTGAACCGCTGCCTGCTACCATGGCGCCCCCCTACCGAGGACTAGAAGTGGATACGACGGGTGCAGCACCCGAACCAGACAACGAAGGCCGCATTTGGTGGGATTACCGCATCAAAAAGCCGCAGGAAATGTCTCGGGTATTCGGGCCACTCACCCGCTACAAACTATACAGCAGCCTGAACGATAACGCCGATTGGGAAATTGATTTCAGCGAACCCCGAAAAGCCGTTTGGGACTACGTTTGTCATCATTACGCCACTGTGCAGGAAAACTACGGCTTTGACTTCATGCGCGGCGATATGTCGCATGTTCAAATGCGCCCGGCAGGGGTCCCCATCCAAGTGGATGATTGGTATGACATTCATCAGGCCGTCAAAAAGCACATTCAAGGGCATTGCCCGTGGTTTGGTTATTATGCGGAAACTTTCCTCGCCGGCCCAGGCTTTATGGCATATGGCAGCGAATTGGATCATCTGGATCAATCGGACGCTGAAGTTACCCTGGGCGATTTGCAGTCGATGGTCGTGGGCAGCCCGCGTTTTATGAGCCATTTCAGGTGGTACCTGGACTTGCTGGCAACGCGCCGTTTTGCTCCATGCTTTACTATGATGACGGCAGATAAGGACGATCCGCGCTTTGATGAATTTTACTTGGAGGGCAACGAGCTGCGTTTTTTTATCGGCCTTTTTGTTCCAGATATGCCTTCCTACATGGGTTTGGGATTTGAATGCCGCGATACCCATCTGATACCTGCCTCGAATGAATATTATTCTAAGCTCTATGTTTTTCAAATCCCAGATGGCGCAAAATCCACTAAAGGGCCTTACCAATGGGGGAACAATCAAGCGCTTTTTTCTCGCATTACCCGCATGCGGCTCTTGGCCGAAACTTTGATGCCTGCATTGACTAATACCTCCCCGCATTGGCTCATACCGCCTGACCCAACAGGAGGGCACAGGGTTATAGCCTGGATACTCGTTGCCGAAAAAGCTTATTTGTTTGTAGCCAACCTGGATGCCGCACAAGCATTTAATGTAAAAATCCCTAAAGGCGCTTCGAGCCGTCCATTTGTCTCCTCAAAGCCCATTTTTTCCACCCATCAGGAAAAGCTGGATAAGGAATTGCTTATTCACGAAAAGTTTTATCAATTGGACGAACTGATGCCGGGCGAAGGGCTGGTTTTTGAAATGGAAAGCAAGCCCGCTTAGTAAAGAGGAAAAATTAATTTCCCGATTTGGTAAGGACTTTGATAAAATGGGAAGTAATTTTTTGCACACTACTGAATTGATAAACATACAAAAATTGCCAGTTGGTTATCAACTTTTCTCCGATATTTGAGCGCCCATCTCCTTCAAATCCGCCAGCAACCGCTGCTCATCCGTCACCAAGCCCATCAAGAACAATCCTGGTGTCGAGATAGCTCCGTCCAGGCACTGCCTGACACAAGCTGTAATGGCCCAGGCCGTAAACGCATAAGCATCGTCGGCATAAGCACTCAAAATGTATTTTCGGGGCAGGCCATTCTTGAGGCCACTGGCCTCCAGTCGAAACTCCACCCCCGGTTGATGATTGTAAAACCAATTTACCCCCCAGTACAGCAAATGGCCGCTTAGCTTGGTGCCCAACCCTTTTTTTATGTATTGGAGCAGCATGATCAATGGAAAAATGAGGTAATCGACAAAGGCATTGAACCCAGCGGCATACACGCCCATATCAGTAAGCCCCAGTTCTTCTGGTAGCGGGTGCAATTCCCGCATCTGAAGCGGAAAACAAGCGCGAGTTCCAAACTGACTAGAAAAGGTAAAAGAGCGGCTGTCTTTATACGTCGCTTTTCGCCAAACGCCGTTTTGGAATAATTCATAATTCCCTGCTCCAATTTCGTGGATCAATTCATGGGTGGACTCCGGCTTTTCAAACAAAGCACTCATCGCCATAGCTACATGAGCGCTTTGATACTGGTCAAAATGGCCTTTGGCGTACCTTATAAATGGCGCTGCCAAACCAGGATGAAAACCCGCCTGGGTAATGAATACCAGATTTTTTGCCCTGACCCTTTCCCGAAAAGGCGCCAGTTGATCCACCACATCACCTCTTACAAAGATGTCCATCAGGTTGGTTCCCGTTTCCAGGGCAGCAGAGGCGATAAGTGGCATGGCATCTGGTACGGTAGCCGTAACGATCACTTGGTTGATGCCTTCAAATGCCGCAAGCAAGCTTTGAAAATGGGCAGCATCCGCATAGACAGCTCGAATTTTTCTTTCAGAAAACTCACTTTGCAGGGCTTTGGCCAATGCCTCCGCTTTGGAAAGCTGGTGTCCGGCAATCGTCAAGTCAACCGATGTATGCAGCAGCAGGCTTTTGGCCAGTGCCCGGCCTACCCCGCCATAGCCACCTAGAATCAACACGCGTTTTTCCATTGTATTGCTATCTAGTTCTTAGTTTTCTAAAACCGCCACCCCAAATGCCCGCCCAGCGACCAGGCCCTCAATCCGTCGGATCGAGTATAGCTTACCCAGCGCAGGGACACCAATTTCAACTCGGCTTTCCATTTTTGCCTCAGCAGGGTAAAACGACTATATGGTGCGTAGCGAATGCCCAAACCCCATTTGTGGCTGCGAAAGGCCGATAGGTCATAATCGGAAGTGTAAAAAGGCGCATCCGGTGAATGGCTGTCAAATGGGGCAAAATAATCGGACGCGCTTTGCTGATAATAGCGGTAAACAGGGGTTACAGCCCATTTGTAGTTGAGTTTGATCGGGCTTTCCAGCGAAATAGTATGGCTGTGAATGCCAAAATCGTCCCAATAATAGCGGTAAAAAAACCGCAGCACGGTACGCCCACCCAAAAAGTAATTGACCCTTATGCCTAGCGGCCATTTCCAGCGCTGAGCGGGAAAATATTCAATGCGTGGAAAACCCTCCTCTGGGAAATAAACGCGGTGAAAGGGTGTGGATAGCAGCCCCGATTGATACTCCAGCCCGGTACTCAGCGCCATATTCAGCCGCCGATTGATAACTTGTTGCAGTTGAATGTCCAGGTGATAGGAATTACGCTTGTCCGTTGTGATGGTAGGCTGTACGGTAGTGCGCAATTCTTCGGGGAAATAGAGCACCCATTTGTCAAAATAAGCTTTTCCCTCCACCCACAAGGATGTATGGTCGTCTTTGAAACTTTTGTAAAAACTGCCGCCCAAGTGGGTAGAAATGTAGTCTGACTCGATGGAAGCGCCAGCCTGCCAATGCCAATTCGTGCTTTGCCGGGGATTCTCCTGCCCCCAACCGACCTGAAAAGCCCCCCTAACATCTGTAAGGGAAGCGGATGACATACGCCGATCAATGCGATCGGTAGATGCAGAGGAATAGACATTGAGCGATACGCCAATATCCAGGGTTTGGGTGCTGTCGAGCGGGATGTTGACGATCAGGTTGTTGGAAATATCTTCCAGCTTTTCGGTTCCCTGTCCCCCGGTGACTGCGCTGTGGTTGCCATCCTGATCGTAGTAGTGGAAAAGAAAATCCACATCGATGGGTAAATTGGTCGTAGTATCTGGGAATACCTGCGCATATACAGGTATTCCCAGAAAATTGCAACATAGCCATAGCAACTGGTGTATGGCCAAGCAATGCAATCTATTGTTTACTGTTTTTGGATTTTTTGAGTCCATTCTCCGCCCTTGCATTTTATCCTAAGGAGATAAAAACCAGCAGGCAAGGTACTCAAATCCCATTGGAAGTCGAAGCGCTGATCCACTTTTGCTCTTTTTTGGCGAAGGGCGCGGCCTTCGGCCTGTAAAAGCTGAAATTCATACAAGCCCGATTCCAGAACTTGCAGGGAAAGCTGGACTTGATCCACGATCGGATTGGGGCTGATGAGCAGGCTTTTTACTCCGGGAATGTCCAAGGCACTGACAAGGGTCAATTCTGCTGAAGAGGCAGAACAGCCATTTTCATCGGTCACTTCCAAGCTGTAAGAGCCGCCGCTTTCTGCCAAATAAGTAGCCGCATTGGCCCCTGGTATCGGATTGCCATCCAAATACCACTGATAAGTAGCGTAACCTCCTGGCCCTGATATTTCCAGGCCATCAATCAAAATGTCGATCTCCGGCAGTGTAACAAAGTTGGTTACGTCATACCCCTGCGACAAAGGCGAATTGCAATCGCTGCCATCGTCGGCTACTAAGGCTGCCTGCACGGTTACATTTTCCGTCACTTCCAACTCGCTACCCGTCACATTAGGCACCAGCAAGCCATTGATGTACCACGCGTAGTGGTAATTATCTGGGGCGGCGCTAGCTGTTAGCAACAGGCTTTGGCCTTCGCATAAAATAGGCTCATCGCCAGAAATAATCGGCGCAGCAGGGGCAACGCATGCAGCTACGACTTGGTAAATATTGCCCGAACCAATGCCAGCTACATACAATTCCCCTTCAGCATCTTCGCCAAAGCTGGAAAACTCCTGGTTGGCCAGGTTGAGCAATTCGACATTCGACCAGCCACCCTGACCATCGGGACGCAATCCCCAAAAACGCCCCGTACAATAATCAGCATAAAAATAGTAGCCATACATGCTGGGATTATTCTCTCCCCGATAAACATAGCCGCCAGTTATGGAGCACCCCTGTACCCCATCGCTCGGATAAACGTGTACGGGCTGCACATAACCAGATGCCCCGCCGCAGTTGTTGGTATTGTAGGTGTCAAAACCTTCGTAACAACGCCAGCCGTAGTTTTCGCCGCCTGTACTAGAAGCAGGCTGAAAATGGATTTCTTCCCAATCATCTTGCCCGACATCCGCTATCCAAATATCACCGGTAAGGCGATCAAAACTAAAGCGCCAGGGATTGCGCAGGCCAATGGCCCATATTTCATCCAGCGTCAGATTATCATTGATAAAAGGATTATCTGCCGGAATGGTATAGGGTTCTACATTATCCACATCCAGGCGCAGCATCTTACCCAGCATGCGGTTTCTGGTTTGGGAGTTGTTTTGCGGATCGCCCCCCGAGCCGCCGTCGCCCATGGCGATGTACAAGTAGCCGTCGGGGCCGAAGTTCAAGTCACCAGCGTTGTGGTTGGAAAAAGGCTGGTTAATGGTCAGTATCGGCAACTCGCTGTTGGGATCAGCCTGATTGGGGTTGCCCGCACTGACGCTGTACCGGGCAATGACCGTATGGCCACTGCCATTGGTATAGTTTACATAAAAATAGCCGTTTTCGCTGTAATCGGGGTGGAACGCCAAGCCCAGCAATCCCCTTTCGCTGGCTTGTGAATTGACCATAGGATCGATATTCAAAAAAGGCTGCGGCAACACATTTCCATTGCCATCAATGATGCGAATGGTGCCATCTTTTTCGGTGATAAACAAACGATCATCTCCTGCATGGGAAATGTCCACCGGGCTATCAAAGCCATTGGCAAATACATTCAATTCGATTTCGAGTTGAGCGCGAAGGGGTAAAAAGTATAAAAGACCAGCTAATAAAAAGAAATTTTTCATCGTTTTAGCAGGAAAGATAGGTCTTTAAGACCTTTACAGCCAAGCATTTTTTTGTCGGCTTTCTTCCATCACGGGAAAAATGTTAATTTTGAATCGAAAAAAACAAATTTACTGATGCAGACAAGCATATTATGGACCGCCCTTTGTTTAGTAATGGCTTGGAATCTCCAGGCTCAGCTTCCCCAATCCAATATTTATCTGTTTGACCTCAAACAGGGCGATGCCGGTAAATTGGAATTTACCAATCCGCGTTACCTGACCGCTTTCAATGCGCAGGGCTACAACAATGATCCTTCTTTTTTCAGCAATACAGAAATCTATCTGACCGTAGCGCAACCTGGCACCAGTAAGGCCGATATTTTCAAATTAGACCTCCTCAATCTGACCAAGCAACAGGTAACTGCTACCCCTGAAGGGGAAAATATGCCTATCCGAATGCCCGAATACTATACTTTTTCCGCCATCCGTATGGAATCCGAAGGCCGGGATACGGTTGCCCGATTGTGGCAGTTCCCCATTGATCAACTGACTGGGGGTAAGCCTATTTTCAAATACATCAATGGTATCCAAGCTTATTACTGGCTCAATAGCCAGGATATTGTTATTTATAAAGAAGACAATCCCAGCGCCTTGTCGGTTGTCAATACCAATAATGATAAAATTGAAACCATGGCAACCAATATAGGCCGCACCTTCCTGCGCATGCCCAATGGCAATTTGGCCTATGTTCAAAAAAGTCGCTACGACGATTGGCAAATCATGGAGAAAAACCTGTACCGCCGTGGAGAACAGGCCAGACCCATCATTGAAACTTTGCCCGGAGCAGAGCATTTCGCAATTTTACCTGATGGTACTTTTATCATGGCCAAAGGCAGTAAAATATACAAGTACAACAAGTTCACCGATGACAATTGGAAGGAGGCTGCCGATATGCGTTTCTATGAAATCAGCAATATTACCAAGCTTGTGGTGAGCGCTGATATGAAAGTAGCGGTGGTCGCTGACTGATTTTGACCAATTTTGCATGTCACTTTTTTCCGCTTTTTTGTAAATAAATAAACTTCAGGTACAATATTATCCATCTTAGTGACAGAAAAACAGCTTGTTCGGCTAGCGCCATCTGTCACATTTTTTTCTTCAAACGCTTACTAATAAAGGCTTCTACCCATATTTTCGCCTTATTCCATGTCACAAAAAATAGCAAGAAGTTGTTATTGAGCTTTTAAAAGCACTTAATTTTGCTATGTCTTAAAAAGTAGTTTTTGTGTTTATTTGTTTGGGTTAGAGGCCCTTGCTTCTGTGGCAAGGGTTTTTTATTTTGTGCTTTTTTTGAACCGACCAATCCTTTCAAATCTTTTGCAAGCACTGATCGAACTGCATTACCTGCCTTCTGTACCCTTTTTTCAATTGGCTTTCAGCCATGAAAAGCTGCTGATTGAACAACATGAACATTATCAAAAAAACAGCTTTCGTAACCGCTGCTACATCGCTACTGCCAATGGCCTACTGTGCTTGTCTATTCCGCTGCGCAAAGGCAAAAACGAACAACAGGCCATCCTCGATGTACGGATCGCCCACGATGAACCCTGGCAGCAACGCCATTGGAGAGGCATCCAGTCCGCCTACGGAAATGCCCCTTATTTTGTTTATTACGCCGATGCCATAGCGCCATTTTTCCAGCGAAAATATGACTATTTGTTTGAGTGGAATTGGGATTTGTTGCAGCTCTTGTTTCGGCTCTTGTCTTTGGACACCGTCATTCAAAAGACGACTGCCTACGATACGGAGGTTCAAAGCCCGGTTCTGGACTATCGGGAGCAATTCAAACCCGGTAAACTCCCTTCGATGAAGGTGACTTATCCGCAGCTTTTCGTCGAAAAACACGGTTTTTTACCCAATTTGAGTATTTTGGATTTGTTATTTTGTGTGGGTCCACAAGCAAGTATGTACCTTTCGGAAAATTGACCCCGCAGAAAAGAAACCGATATTATTAAGCTCCAAAATTATTACAGTGGCAGAACTGATCAACCAACATCTTCAGGCGTTACGAGCCAAAGTGACCGAAATGGTCAAAGACCTTCACGAATTGACCATACGAATTGGACAAGATGAGTTGGCCAAAACCGTCAGTGATTTGCGCAACCGCATCAACGAACCTTTCATGTTTGTCATCGTGGGAGAGGTGAAAGCGGGCAAAAGCAGCTTCATCAACGCGCTATTGGCTACCGGAAAAGAGGTCACAAAAGTGGCACCCCAACCCATGACCGACACCATCCAGCAGATCATTCATGGCGATGAGGAAGAGGTCGTGGTGGTCAATCCTTTTCTAAAAAAGATACTACTCCCTGTCGATATTCTCAAAGAAATAGCCATTGTGGATACGCCGGGCACCAATACCATTGTCGAGAACCACCAGGCCATTACCGAAAGTTTTATCCCGGCATCCGACCTCATCGTCTTTGTTTTTGAAGCCAAAAACCCCTACCGGCAGTCGGCCTGGGATTTTTTCAAATACATCCACAGCGATTGGCGCAAGAAGATCATCTTCGTTTTGCAACAAAAAGACCTGATGCCGGATGCCGACCTCCAAATCAACCTGCAAGGCGTGCGGGAGTATGCGGAAAAGCAAGGCATTCAGCAGCCTCTTGTTTTTGCTGTTTCCGCCAAACAGGAAGATGAAGGCCAATATTCGATAAGCGGTTTTGCCCCTGTCCGGCAATACATCAACCAGCACATCACTGGCGGAAAAGCGCCTTTCCTAAAACTGCATAACAGCGTAGCCACCGCCCACAATATCAACCAGCGCATCGAAGCCGGATTGTCCACCCGCCGCCAACAGTACGAAGCCGATGTGCATTTTCGGCACGAAATTTCAGAAACCCTGCAACAGCAAGAAACCAAGAGTCTAAAGCAGGTGGATGTATTGGTCGAAAATATGCTGGCAGGCTACGACCGCATTACCCGTAAAAAAGAAGACGAGCTGAAAGAAGGGCTTTCTTTTTTCACCCTGCTTCGCCGCTCCATCGCCTCGGTGTTCAGCAAGCAAAGCTCGGCCAAGGAATGGTTGGAACAATTGGCCAAAAGCCTGGAACTGGAACTCAACCAGGAATTGCACCACAAGCTCAACGACGGCGTGGGCGACCTGGCTGAGAGCATCCAACAAATGGCCAAGGTCATTGATCTAAACATCCGAAGCAGCCAGACCATTCTGAGCAACGACCACGAATTGTTCAGCGATATAGCCGAAAAGCGGAGCAATGTGCTTCGGGAACTGCAAGAAGCTTTTTCCCGCTTTGTCAGCAAGGCAGAGAATTTTACCGACGAAAACTTATTTCCCGACAAGCGCCCCATGTCGCCCAATGTAGCTACTGGGAGCGGCTTGGCCGTCATTGGCATCATTCTAACGGCAGTGACCAACGGGATGGTGTTCGATGTAACGGGAGGCATTTTGACCGCGATAGGCTTGCTCTTTGCAGGGGTATCTACCCGCATCAAGCGCAAGCAGGTGATCGATGGCTTTACTGGTGAAGTGGCCAAAGGCCGAAGCAAATTGGAAGAAGAAGTGAGCGAGCAATTGAAGTCCTACATCAAAAACCTGAAAGTGAAAATCGAGGGCAATTTTGAAAAATTTGACCGCCTGCTGGAAAAAGAGCAAAAACAACTGAACGAACTGGAACAAGAACACCGGGAATTGGAGGAAAAAATTGTCGCCTTGGAGCAGGATATTGCCGTTTGAGCGCGGCACATCTATCTGTATTCTGCGGTTTCCTATCTAGCTTCCCTAGCCAGTTGTCTAAAATAATTTCGTTTTGGTAGTTGAATTCCTTAAATTCACCTTTTTAAACAACCATTTTTGGGCATGAAGAAAAAATCTGTTGCTGGCATTCTGGCCTTGTTCATGGGTATTTTTGGGGTACACCGTTTTTATCTGGGGCAGCGTTTTTTAGGGGTCGTTTATTTTTTACTGACCTGTTTTTTGTTTGTTATATCTTTTGAAGAGCACATGCCGGCTATTTTGCCCATGGGTATTTTAGGCTTTATTGATGCCATCCTTTTCCTAGCCATGCCGAAAGAAGACTTCGATGCCCGTTATAACAAAGGTTTTTACGACAGAAGCCCTTCATTGGGCCAAAGCCGCAGCCAGCGAAGTACGCCAAGTGTCAATCGGCGCATACCGGTGGAAGACCCTGTGCAAATTTTGAAAGCCAGTGGCATTAAGCATTATCGGGAATTTTGCTTCGAAGAGGCCATCGAGGATTTTGAACGGGCGCTGGCTTATGCCCCCAACGATATATCCCTGCATTTCAACCTGGCTTGCGCCTTTTCCATGATCGAAATGGCCGATGAATCATTTGAACACCTGGAAAAAGCCGTGGCATTGGGCTTCAACCAATTTCAGAAAATACAACAACACAGCGACCTCTCCTACCTGCGCGCTCAACGCGAGTTCGCTGCCTTTGAAATCAATGGCTACCGGAAGCCGGTGGCCGCGAAGCCCCTACCCCAACCTTCGCCTAATATGCTGGATACACAAGCGCCAGCGGTAGTGGCTGCAACGCCTGCCGAGGAAGAAAAGCTGACCCTCCTTGATCGTATTGAACTGCTGGGCGATTTGCTGGATAAAGGCATACTCACCCAAGAAGAATTTGCACTGCAAAAGGAGCGGCTATTGAACCAGTAAGCGGTTGAGTCATGCCGGCACTTGGCTATGACTTGGCCTAGAAGTTGCTTTTATCATATGCTGTTGTGGCGAATGGTTAGCACGGCAGGGCAGCGAATTTTGGCTGACCATACCTGATGGCGCATTGTTTTATGCGAGATTGATTCTTTCATCGGAAAAAGCATAATTTTCAACCAGCCTTTGATTTGATGTCCAATCTCATGCTTGTATTGATTCAGGTATCTTTCATCACTGCCCTCACAATCAATCATTACATTGTTAAAAACGCTGCTGCACCTCAAATAAGATGTCCTATTTTAGTTGCTCTATTTCATCTTTCGATAAACCTGTCAATTTTTGTATCAGGGCTACATCCAATCCGTTTTTTAAAGCAGATTTGGCAATCTCGATATTCTGTTCCTTTTTGCCTTCTGCTATGCCCTCTGCCTTGCCCTCCTTGAAATACGTCTCCATCGAGCTTTTTAGATCCCAGTAGTCTTTTAAGCTGTCTTCGTAAAAAGTCCTTTCTTTCGGCTTCATCCTCGCTATTTCTGCCAACTCAAATAATTTTTAAAATATGCCTACTTCTAGTTTTTTGGGCATTTCGCGCAGGCGGTGTAGGTGCTTAAAGGCGTAAAGCCATTTTTCATAATCGTTCGACAGTTCTTCCAAGCTCTTGTCAAACTTAGGTATCTCAAGATATACAAAACTGAGCTTGTCGTAAAAAACTGCCTTTGTCTCTTCTTCTATCAGTTTTACCCTATGGTGAAGCTTATGGGGTTGCTCATCTGAAAACTCAAAATCCAGCACGGCTATCATGTAAACTGCCTTCAACTCATAATTCCATTTTTGGCCTTTCAGTGCTTGTTCCTGTATGGCAAATGTCGAATAATACACGCTCCTATCTTTGAAAAATTCCTGCTTCACCCGCTGGATTTCCACTATGAATTTTTCGCCTTTTTCATTCGAGCAGTATAAATCATACACGGCTTTCCTCTCGCCTTCGTGTTTGCCTAGCCTTTCGTTTTTCAGATAGCTCAAATCGCTAATGTACTCTTCACCCATCAGCAAGCTATTCAGAAAGGAAATCAGCAAATCTTTGTTCGGCTCTTCTCCAAAAAGTTTTTTAAAGCCAAAGTCGGTGAAAAGGTTGATGTATCTATCGGTTGTTCCGCCCATGGTTCCAGCATTTTCGTTATCCTCTTGCGAAGATAGTCAATTTGCATGAAAAGGCTAGGAGGAAGGCTGCTTATGCGGGACAATTGGTAGGGATATGTGATTGTTAACTGATGAATTTTTACTTTCTTTGTGTGGACGTAGTGGAATTGGGATTGAGTTTGCTGCCCTAAGGATTGGGGGTGGCTCAATTGAAAGAATGGCTGTCCAATGTAAATGACGAATACTGGTTGCTCATAGCAGATCAGATAAAGGATGAAAAGCCTAAGAAGTCTATCAAATAGTTTATGAGATGTTTTAAAAAGCGTAAAATTCCTGATTATAGTTTATTAGCGACGGATATTGATCAAAGAGACATTTCAGGAAAGAAGCCAATTAAACTTAACCACTGGAGTCAATATGGAGAAGGATATTTTTCATGAAACTCTTTTGAAGGAAATGCAAGCTAGCCTGAATTCAAGGGAAGTGTCTATCTTCCTGGATAACAAAAAAAGAATCAACGAAGGATTGGAATATGGAAGGGCAGGTGTGATGGACGCAGCGTTTCAACAATTCGAGGCGGTTGAATCAAATATTTGTTCCCTTCCCCTTTCCTACCCCTGCCGTTTACTCATCATGTCATTTTACAATTCTGGTTTGGCTTATTTGAGGGTTAAAGCCAATGAACCAGAAGAGGCAAATAGGTTGTGTCTTCAAGCATTGTTCATCAACAATTACCTCATTCAAGCGCATGGTTTTAATGTTTTGGAAATCCATCGGGTACAACAGATGGCTAATCTTGCACGCATCTTATTTCGGAGTGGGCAAAAAGAACAGGCATTCAATATTCTTTTTGCTTTGCTGGGATGTTTTGAGCAAAAGGATAACTTTCCATTGATTTATTCCTATAATCGGTTAGAGATGCTGCATGATGAATATCGTTCAACTGGTCTGACCACAAACCCTATTGGCAGACATCATCCTTCTTCACAATTGCATGAAGTGTATCAAACACCTGTAACCAGATTTGGGAAAAGGTCTTCAATGAAGGCTACTGATATTACCGCCCTTTTTCTACTTAATTTTTCGAAAATTCCATCGGAATTGCTGGAAAGGATGCTGGCTCATCTGATAGAATTTTACATTGATTTTTCCAAAGGGTTGGACAACGCAGCTCAAAAAGCTATTTTCAACCGGCATGGAATTTATTCGGACACTGATTTAAAAGGGTGGGAAGCCTATCAATCTGCTTACCTGTTCCTGAAAATTAAAGTTCATTTCTTGAACAAAGAATTTCAGGACTTTCTGAATGCGCTAAAATCGTTTAGCCAAAATGTATCACAGCCATCTATTTGGAATGCGATCCTGATGGATTTCCATAGTTTTTGCCAAACTTCTGGTATGGAAGATAGCAAGATGAAAGTCGATTTATTTGAACAAAGTATTATAAAAATGAGTACATGAAAATTATCATTATTAGTAGTAAAGGGCATTGGATGCTCGGCTGGTTCACTTCTCCTCCAGAATTAGAAGATGCTATCCGCGTAATGGAAAATGCGGGGATAGAAGTAGCTCAAGTCGAGGTGGACAACGTCGCTTCCCTTGAAAGGACACTTGATGCAATAACAGAGGACACCATTGTTTGGCCCAATGCCTATTTTGTCGGTGCCCCAAATGATGGCCTGACATGGATAGGCAAGAGGATCGAAGCCCGGGGACTTCCTTTTATCGGTTCTGGTTTTCAAACACTCAAATATGTTTTGAAAAAAGATGACTGCCAATCCAAACTAGCTGAACATCATTTGCCCATTCCTCCTTTTATGGTCATTAAGCGGAAGGACATAGAAGATATAGAGCGGTTGATAGAAGAAAAAGATATGACATTTCCCGTTGTTCTGAAGCCAACTGGAGAATCGGGAAGCATAGGGGTATGCAAAGCGGATCATATAGGTGAAGCCATACACCTGGCATCCAAAATCCTGATGGAGTTTCCAAATAGCGACGTGATCCTAGAGGAGTTTTTACCCAGCGATGATATTACCTGCGGCTTTTTAGAGATGGGAGGAGAGACCATGCTTTTGCCCACTTATTATATGGTAAAGAATTTGCCTGGCAATGAAAATATATTGACCCGAAAAGAGCGGCTGCTTTCATGGGATGAGGTGAACAAAACTCAGATCAACATATCTGCCCCAGAGATTCTTAACCAATTGATTACCAATATACCAAAGGTGGTAAAAGCCCTTGGAGTAAAAGGCGTAACACGCATTGATGGCAGGCTGGACAAAAAAGGGATATTGCGCTTTTTCGATGTGAATGGTTTTCCTGCATTGTCTTTTCCTGATAGCGTTTTGGTCAAACAGTGCATCACTTGTTTCCCTCATTATCTTCCAACTCAAGTATTTGAAGGGCTGATTCATACCATGCTCTATCAAGTACTTTGGCAAAATGATTTGATGATACCAGATAAAATAAAGACACATAATCTATTTACGATGGAAAGTGAATGGGTTTTGAAATCACCTTATAACAACTTATCAAGCTAAAACAATAAACACATGTTAGCTAAAAAATATGATGCAGCTCAAACAACAGTCAATTACTTAGACAGCATTTTGGACTCCATTGGAAATACGCCTTTAATCAGAATGAACAGCCTCAACGAAGGAGTGCGTCCTTTGATGTTGGGGAAAATGGAATTTCTGAATCCAGGAGGAAGCAGTAAAGATCGAATTGGCATCAGAATGATTGAAGCAGCAGAGCGGTTGAAATTGCTCAAACCAGGAGGTACAATCATCGAACCTACCTCTGGCAATACGGGAATTGGTCTGGCACAAGCTGCAGCTGTAAAGGGATACAAAGTGATTTTTACAATGAATGCGAAAGTTTCTCAGGAAAAGCGAAACATTCTTAAAGGCTATGGCGCTGAAATCGTGGTTTGCCCGTATGGCGTGGCTCCCGAAGATCCTTGTAGTTATTACAAAGTGGCAAAGCACCTAACAGAGGAAATCCCCAATTCTTTTTGTCCTAACCAATATGTGAATGAGCAAAATCCTCTTACTCATTATGAAACTACAGGGCCAGAGATATGGCGTGATACGTCGGGAAAAATCACACATTTTATAGCTGGTATGGGTACAGGTGGAACGATTACAGGAGTATCAAAATTTTTGAAAGAACAAAATCCAAATATTAAAATAATTGGAATTGATGCAAAAGGTTCTCTATATCGTCATTTATATGATGGAACAGAAGGGGAAGCCGAAAGCTATAAAATTGAAGGGATTGGGCAGGATTTTTTACCTGATACCATTGATCTCGATTTAATAGATGAGGTCATCACTGTAACGGATAAAGAAGCTTATAGCATGGCTCGTACAGTAGCCCGAACAGAAGGCTGGATGGTTGGATCTTCGTCAGGAGCCGTTATTGTAGGTGGACTAAAGATGGCTCGGAGATTAGATGAGGATGCCGTTATAGTAATGCTTCTTCCCGATTCCGGTAAAAATTACCTGAGTACCATTTTCAATGATACCTGGATGCAGGAAAATAATCTGATTTAAATCATAGC
Organism: uncultured Saprospirales bacterium; assembly: GCA_937864265.1. Lineage (GTDB taxonomy): Bacteria > Bacteroidota > Bacteroidia > Chitinophagales > Saprospiraceae > CALMIR01. The sequence continues at coordinate 16,822 of CALMIR010000079.1, forward strand.
CATAAAAAGTTCTTTTTCGGGGAGCACCACCTAAGTTCAACCCCGCTCAGAAAAGGCATTTTAAAAGAATCCACTTTTGTCACTAATCCCACACAACCAAGCATCCTGCTACAACAATTTGATCCTTCAACCCACACCTTGCTGCCTTCAATGCCATCTCATACCACCCTACCACCTATACCTTGTTTTTGTTTCCATACCATTCAAAACAAGGAAAATGAATTACTGGCCATTAAGCCCTTTGCCAAGCCAGACATAAGCTGATTGAAATTTGGCCTTTGGGTCAGAGATGGGCACAGACAGTCCTGTCCACTTCACAAGTACTGCTAATGGCACGAATATTAGGATTTCATTCGTCAGGATAACCGCTATGTTTTATATGGACGGGCCAAGCTTAAGTGTCACCGTCGTAAAACCCGAACCCACTTTTACTGCTCCAACTCTAATTGGGCATGCCATGCTTCAAGGTCATCATTTGTAGCGATAAATATGCGTGTATTATCGGGCATAACAGCTAGGCCACTGATACCTGGCACAGAAGTAGTTTGCAAAATGTTTGTACCGGGATTGTCCAAATTAAAGGGCGCCCCGGCTACGAGGTGGAACAGTTCCTCACCCGGGCTGATGACAAACACACAATTACTGCCTGCCACTACTTTCATCAAAATGGAATCTGTGCCATTGTAGGGTATAGGAATCCAGGGGTGATACCCATAGTCGGATTGCCCCAGATTGAGGCTATGCAACAATAAAGAGGGAGTCGGGTAATGATTTTGACGCGAATCATTTGGGTCGCAGCCGCCCAGCCAATAGACCCATTCATTGTCGAAAATAGAGATTGACTGTACCTGATAAGACTCCATGATAGGGCTGTAATGATCGTCCAGATAGGTGGGAATATTATTCGTATCGAAGTAAAAAACAAAACCATTGGCGTAATCGGCCACAAAGAGCCGGCTTCCGTCTTTTGTCAAAGCCAAATCCACTACCGATACATTAGGTTGCCACCATTGTCCTCTTTGGGTGTATTGTACGTCCCGTGGTACTATTGGTAAGTTTAGAAAAAAGAAATTTCGAGATATACCGGCAACCCCATTAGAACGCTGTCCCACCCAAGTATCAATGCCAGAAGGACTTAAACTTAACGTCGCCAATGCCAAGCCAGGTTCACCTTGAACTTCAAAATTCGGTCCTACCAGTATTGATTGCGAACTTAGATAGGTGCCGTATAAATTGTTTCTAACTACAAGCACTTTTTGATGGTCAGGGTCATTATCGGGTGAAATGCCCAAGCTTTGAAGTTGACTCTCATCGGGGTATGGAGATGAGGGAAAACCTATGCGTTCCATCCCTGCCTGGTAATTGGCGGTATCGAATTCATAATAACAGTAATCGCCATTACTTAAGCGAAGGGCTAGAGCGCCCTGGCTTCCATCTGCATTGAGTGCTACCGCATCAACAGTAACACCACCAATACCGGATGCTGACCAGGAGGTATCCTTAACAAAATGGAGCTTCAATGCCTGCTTCGTCGTTCCGCCGCCAGGATTGCTCACTTGCAAGGTATAACGAGATTGGATGGGGGCTGCCGGACTGATGGGAATATTGGTACTCCAGGTGTTGGTTGTTCGATCGAATGTTATTGCGGTATCCTTTCCAATGATCTGGCATATCGTGTTTTTACTGGAATCAGCCTCCGAATGTACCGCATATTGTACCTGCCAACTCAAAGCCACGCTACTGGCGTTATTGTTGGCATCCCGATTGATGGCCCCCTGATAGTTTACAATTTTAGGGCTCAGATTATTGGGGACATCCAGCGTAATGGTTTGAGCAGCTTTTTCTTGTTTATTATTGTTATTTTGATTGGCCACTATGGCGTGATCTAATGGGATGGGTGCTAAACCCGATAAGTCTTGTGGAATGGTGGTGTTGCCCGGAAAACCGTTGTATTGCCCGGGGTCAGAAACTTGCTTGCCATCAATAGAAATAGTGCCCCCATTGCCCAGATTATTGACCAGCCAGGAAAAGGAATAACCCGTAGGAATATTGTTGTCCATGATCAAACTCCCAACTAACCCTTTCTGGGCATCGAATGATGGACTAGGAAAGTTGTCGGCGTACACTTTGGTAGTCTTTTCATCCACTTGTACCTGCTGTGTATTTCCACTCTTATCAGTTTCAGGAATAAACGCTTGTAGCGTAAATTTTGTGTTCTGACTATCCAGGATGTTCGTATTCTGGTTGTTGCCGTCTTTGTTTAGGTAAATTGAAATGGAACCATTATACGTCAACTGATGATTATTGTCATCATATGCCTGAATATCCGGGATATTTCGTGGGTTATTCCCTTTTGGATTCCCCCGCTTATCATCCCAGAGCAGATTCAGTGAAGCCACACCAAAACTCTCCCATTTCAAGGTTAGCGATTCCTCCTCACTATTAAAATCGGGGTTACTCCCCGGCCCCTGAAATGACAGTATTTGCGGCACAGCTACAGCCTTAAGCAAATCCAGCGCCTTAAAGCCTGCATTATACCCCGGAATATTGCTCCACTGGATGTAGAGCGTTGCATCCCCTGGGGGTAAAATACTGATGACTTGGGTGAAAACCACATCCAGATTGGGTGCGCCACTGGAAAAAAGCCCCTGGTTGTTACTTTGGGGATAGACTTCCCAGGTTGGAGACGATCCTCTTGGTATTTGCGCAGGCTTTGTCCACTGATCCGTTTCTGAATCGCCCAAATTAGCGACGATACTCCACGCAGTAGTAAGGGCATTATAGCCTGGATCTGTCTTTTCTAAGGCATCGGTCAGGTCAAAATCAGATGCTCCCGTTGCAAATGAAAAAATGAACGTAGGCTTATTTTGGCTATCCCACTGGGTTGACAGCGAACCGGATTCAGGATTGAACTTCAGGTTAACGTGGATGGTATTGGCTATAGGCACTGCTACCTGATTTTGATCCTTCACGGGAGAAATATACACCTGCCCAGACTGAATGTGGTCATTTTGTGCCTGGTTGATAAATGCCGGAGTAAATGTAATGGCATCATCCAGGTCTTTTGGCTGATCGGGGGGTGGCGATACAACCAATTTACAGCTTGAACCTGATACCCCGCGCCCTCCAATGCTAAATAGAGTATCGACTGTATCATTCGTAGCTATAACACCTTCCAGATTGACCAGTTGAATGCTTATCTCTTTATCAAAGGTCACTTCCTGGTTCGCTGTGAAAATAAAGGTGAAGCTTTTATCTGATTCGTCCACTTTCAGTGACCAGGAGGATTGTCCGCTGCCCAGATTGCCGGCACCCGCTGATGATAGCAGCTGTTTAGGTACGATTACGGTAAAGATATCCCCATTTTCGGGATTTTTCACATTGCCGTTTTTCGCAAAAATTAAATTCACTGTATTGGCATCGCCCAAATACAATATGGACTGATTGGCATCAGGTTTGGAATTGGGATTTTGAATGAAAAAATTGATTGCACTCATATAGTTACTGTTTGAATCTTTACGGATTGGATTATGCCTCCGGCTCCAGATAAGCCTCCCATACGTCTATGCCTGCGCTACCCGCGGCATAAAAACGGGTATTGTCCGGAATCATAGCCACACCTGCCAGGCCGTCAACAGCGTGAGTCCAGCTTATATTTGTTGGCGCGGCCTCATCCGTAGCGGCAGAGAAGATTCCGATAAAACCGGGGTCGAGCTGCAACAAAAATAAAAAGCTGTGAGCGGCGTAAAGTGTCCACTGATGTGGATTATTATCATCACCCCATGCAGCTAACTCCGCTGTTGATCCAGGTGATGATTCCTTGAAATAGTGGACAATGGCAGACGCACCACTATCAACGCCTTGTAGGCAATACACCCAACCCGTATCGCTAATGGCTATAGAGCCAGCATTTTCTACATCTATGGCATTCCAGGAAGTTAGAAGTCCTCCTCCATTACGTTGTATATAATCCCGGCTGTTGTACCAGATTTTCCCCGCCTTTTTATCCGAAATAAAAACGGTTCCATTAGGGCTAATTCCTATGTCTATTAATTCGTGGGGATATTCGCCAAGGGTCACCTCAGAATTATCCGGAGCAGGATAATCCGCTTGCGCACCAACATATTCGTTGCCCATAGAATAAGCTTGTAAGGCTACTCCCGCATAGGAATTAATATAGTGAGGTCCGTCCTGAACATACTGGACCGTAGAAGGCGTATATATGCACCACAGCTCTCCTCCAAAGGGCTTCAATGCATCGAAAGTAGCAAAACTGATGGCATCCACGCCGGTTTTCTGGTTATCAATTAGGGTGGGATTACTATATGATCCTATTCCAAAAGAACAAAGGACGTTAATGGGATACCAACTGGAGTCCAAGCCGATGGCATAGGGTTGTGGGTTATTGTTGCCATTTACCGAGGGGCAATAAAAAGACCTTCTCCCCGCAGGATTAGCTGGAGGAGAAATACCTACTCGAAAATCATTGTACCAGCTATCGTTACCCCCATCAGGCATCCTTTTGCTAAAATCGAAGTACAAAATCCTGCTTTCGCCGTTGCCGCTATTGCCGCCAGCGTACAGCACTAAAATATTCGTATCGCCATCAGAAGCAATGCTCCATGGGGTAGCACCGTTCAGATCAGACGGGTTAGACAGTGGGAGTTTTTTTTGGAAATTAACCCTCAATCGCTTGCTAACCGAAACTGCACCAGGAGTAGTAACGCTCAGTTGGTAGTAAGATAAAATGGGCGCTTGCTTATTGATCGGAAAACGGGCTGTTCCATTGCCATTGTCGTCCAGCTCAAATGAGCCGCTCCCATTGATGTTACAGGACGTATTGTATGTTGGCTTACTAGCTGACTTTACGGCGTTTTTTACATGCCAGTTGAGTACCAGTTCGGTGGCCATTCCATTGCTATCGCGGTTGATCGAACCCGTAAAAACAGTAATCACAGGTTTGAGATTAGCTGGAATAGGTGTAACAATGGTCTTATCTGCATTCAAATTGTTGGTCGTATCAAAGGCAGTAAGCAGGTTATCCAACTGAATCGGCCTGGAGTTGTCTATGGTATTGGTGATTGTGCCCGGAAACCCATTGTAGTTTTTGCCATCTAGTAAGCGCACGCCGTTCAGTTGCAGATAGCCCTCATCGCCCAGATTTCGAACCAGCCAGTTGAGTGTAATGCCGAACGCATATCCATTCTCGTCCACATCTATTTGGCTGCTGAAGCGGTCTATTGTTGGCGCGGGAAAATTGCCTATCGCAACAATCACTTTCTGAAATACGCTATTGAGTTCCTGACCATTGGCATCACAAGCCAGCAGTCGAAAGGTCGTATGCTGCTTATCCAGCATAAAATCCTGTTTTTCACTGGCCGTAAAATCGGCTGTACTGCCTTCATAGTACAGTTGGGGCTTGTTTTGGTCATAACCGAGAATAGCCTTTATTGCGCGGCTTTCGCCATCCCATCTCAAATTCAAAGCAGGAATCGCAAAGGTTTTCCAACTCAGTTGAACGGTATCACCAAAATTGGGCGTACCTTCTGGCCCCTGAAATGACAGTATTTGCGGCACAGCTGCGGCCTTAGGCAAATCCAATGCCTTAAAGCCGTCATTATACCCCGGAATATTGCTCCACTGGACGTAAAGCGTTGCCTGCCCTGCGGGTAAAATGCTGATCACATGGGTGAAAACCACATCCAGGTTGGGGGTATCGCTGGAAAAAAGCCCCTGATTGCTACTTTGGGGATAGACTTCCCAGGTTGGAGACGATCCTGTTTTTATTTGCTTAGGATTTGTCCATTGATCGGTTTCTGAATTTCCCAAATCAGCGCCGATATTCCAGGCAGAAGTGAGGGGGTCATAACTCCCATCCGTACTTTTGAGGGCATTGGTCAGGTCAATATCCGCTGCCCCGGTCGCCAATGAAAAACAGAACTTAGGAACCTTGTGATTATCCCAATGCTCTGCCAGGGAACCGGAATTGAAATTGAACTTCAGGTTAACGTGGATGGTATTGGCTATCGGCACTGCTACCTGATTTTGATCCTTCACGGGAGAAATATACACCTGCCCAGACTGAATGTGGTCATCTTGTGCCTGATTGATAAATGGCGGGGCAAACGAAATGGCATCATGAAGGTCTTTCGGCTGATCGGGAGCAGCAACCACAAACAGCTTGACGCCTGCGCCAGACACCCTACGACCTCCAATCGTAAATTGAGTAGCAATCGTATCGTTAGTAGCTGTTACTCCTTCCAAATTGATCAAGGAGATCATCAGCTGCTTATTCCCATCAAAAGCTATTGTTTTTTTGGGGCTTAGCGTAAAGGAGTATTCAGTGCCTGAGTGCGTTACCTGAGCGTTCCAGTCCGGGCTATCCACATTGGCAGCACCAGCTGCTTCCAGCAGACCTGCCGGAATCTTGATGATAAACTGGTCGCCAGGCCGGGGATCCTGTACATTCCCCATTTTGGTAAAAATAAAATGGAGCGTGTTCTTTTCGCCGAGATAAAGCACAGCCTGGTTGGCAGGCTTTGAATTTGGGTTTTGAATAGCTACAGAAATACTCATCTGTATGGAATTTGTTGGTTCAAAAAAAGTCTTAAAAAGGCTAAGATGTCAAAAGCTTATTCGTTTTGGCTGAGTTTCAGCCAGCCGTCCAACACCCGTTGGGGCGAATAGCCAAAATGCGCCCGATCGCCCACAGCGCTGGGTTCCAGCGGAATTTCTGCCTGTCCCTGCTGTACCCAAGACCAATGATAGCCCTTTTCATCCGGTAAAGGCATATCGAAAAGCTGCTGCCCCAATAGCACCGGATTGCTCAGGAAATATACCATCAATCGGTGCAAAATACTTTGATATTGCGATGGCGGTATCTCGATAGAGCTGACGGGCAAAAGGCCGGTACTAGCATGTACGGCTGCCCTTGGATCCATCACCATAGTCACGATCAGTTCTTGCTGGGGTATTCCTGCAACGAGGCTCCCTTTGCCGGGCGGTATCACCGATGCTTCTTCGCTTCCGAAATTGGGCAGCAACTGGATAATATCCGGGGTCGCTGCTTGTACCGCGCCAATGGTTTTGTCGGATAGTGCCGTATAGAAAACCGACCAATCGTCATTCAAAAAGAAGCCAACCAAGCCATCGTCAAACTGGCTGAGGTCGCCCAGGGTGAGGGGCACCGCTATTCCCGATAAATTGGCCTGAAATCGCTGCTTGATGTCATAGTCTTTCCAGGTAGAAGTATCGCTGTCTTTTTCGTTGGCGATGCAGGCATTCACGGCATCCATGACGTACTTATCTGCCATAGCCACGTTAGGCAGCCCTTTCAATTCCAGGCGCAATTTTGCCCTGGCCAGCACAAATGGGCGGCCGATCAGCACCGCCAAGCCTTTGTCTTCCTGAAGATTGGGGGTATGGATAAAATTTTGTGACTGATCCATCGCATCCAAAAAGGCTTGAAATGCTTCATTGCCACCCGCAGGAAAAGCAAACGAGGTCAGGAAGCCCTGTAAGAAAGCATTGGCGTTCGCAATATCCAATAGCATTTGATCGCGGCCATTGTTGGCAGATGAAGTTTGGGCGGCAGTAGGCACAGAACGCCAGGTCAAGGTTCTTCCTACCCCCTCCAAACCCAGAGAGCCAAGTGCTGAGCCGCTGGCGTCGTAAATCGCCAGGCTATCATCGAGGTGGTTGGGGAGCATCCAACCTGTGATAGGGGTAAAGGCAGGCTGAGCCGTGCGTTCCACAAAGGTATATTCGTTCCCTTCGGAAGCATTGGCCGACAACCAATCAAAACTCAGTCGTGCCGGCTGTATGAACCGTGGCGGGAGGTAAGTATCGTTGCTGTTGCTATCCTTAGGATTACAGCCCGGAGACAGCAAATTGTTGGGTAGCTGCTGCAAGCTACTGGCCACAACGATCTGATTTTGAATATAGTTACTATCTGACCCCATTTGAAAGAACCGTCCAAAAGCATCTACAATATAAAGGGTTTTCAGCCGCATCCTGCCCGCGCGGAAGGGCAGAAAAAGGCTGGTTTCTGTTTGGCCTACCGTCACTTTGTTCCACTGCGGATTATTCCAGGTTTGCTGGAGATACATAAACAGGGGAATGGTTGTTGCATCCGACGAGTCAATATTGTTCAGTGGCGTTTGCAACAGGGGAAGTTGTTGTAACAGGCCGTAATTAAACCCATTTAGCCCTTGCGAGAGGATCGTTTTTTCGCTGAAAAAGGTATAAACATCGAACAAATCCTTTTGGAAATCATTGGCCAACGCATCTTTGCTGATCTCGCCTTTGCTTATGTCTTTTCCAATGGCATTGAGGAAATAAGTGCGAATCTGGTGGCGCAAATTGACAGCACTTTTTCCCGATAAGGTGATTTGGCCGCTCATGGTGATAGGCTCACGGCTTCCGCCCGAACACTGCAAAGCCGGGGCTGGATTTCCATACAAGAGTTCGACGTGCTGGGTATCCAACTGGAAATTTTTCGCGATAAAATCAGCCGAAAAAGCATTGTTCTGATCCAGTTGGAGGGTATCATACTCGGCTGTCCACGCCAAAAATAAAGGCAGAAACGGATTGGTATCGCCCAATAAATTCATACTGATGTAATAAGGCAATAGGCCGTCGTAAGTAGCGGAAAGGCTTGATGCTTTGCTTTGTAAGTTGTTTTGTGCAGGAGGCGTCAACTGGTATTGCTGAGCCGTTTTAACCGCTTCAAACAATTGCCGCTGACAGTCTGACAAATTGGACGCACTTATCCCCGAAGACCCCACCAAATCATTGGCTGTTTGAGGTACCAGCAAAAAGCCTTCATAGATCAGTTGTTGTACAATATCCTGTACATCGCCCAAATTGGCAAACACCTTGGGGACTTTGGAATGTGAAGCAAGGACAGCGGTAGTTATGTTGAGCGATATGGTACCATCTTGCAGCGATAAGGCGCTGAGCAAATCCGTCTGCTGACGACAGGGGAGTAAAGTGGCTGCTCCATTCTGATTCACAGGCAGGAGCGACTGTTCGTCTGAATTGCCGGGTTGGGTCAGCAGCACTACCGGGTCGTTGGGTTGAAAATAGGGATTGCCGCCAGAACGCTGCAACACATTTGATGGATCCACCCAAGCCGCTACTTGTTGTAAAATCTGCACCAAAAGCAGCACCTGATGCCCGCTGGGCAAGGTAAACAACACAAATTGCCAGGCCTGCTGGAGCGAAGAAGCGATGTCTGATGTATTGGAACTGGCTGAGTAATTTGCCAAATTGCTCAACAACTGTTGCAACGCAGTTATCGCAGTATCGACATCTACCACTATGGCCTGGAGCTGGTTTTCAATAGCTGCTATTGCAGAAAGGGTATCATGAACTTGTTGTTGTAAAATCGAAAAATGTGCATTGATGGCCGATTGCGTGTTGGAAATAATATTCACCAGGTTGACGATGCTCGTGTCGGTCGCGGCCATCTTTTGCTGTGCTTCCAACAATTTAGAACCAATGATAGACAACATACTTTCATCATAATTGGCCGTTTCTATAAGTGCCCAAATGAGCTGGGTGTCAATAAGGTTGGCAGGGCTAGGCAATATCCCTTTTTGGTTCTTCATAAAATCGGTCAAGTCGCCGTTGTCAGCAGCAAAGTCTTTAATATTATTGGCCAGACTATCTGCAGCAGCATCTAGCAATCCTTTTTGAGCGTTCAAGCTGGCTTTAGCACGATCCAGGTTGCTCACTAGCTGCGCCCCATTGCCCAGCAATGACTCCATCGCGCTTAGGTTGGCCTGCAGGCCGCTATCTTGTTGCATAGTTTGCATCAGCGCCAGGGCATTGCTTACACCTCCGGCCTGTAGTGCAGCGAGTGCTTTGGCCAAATAAGCGCTAATGGCTTGAAATACATTCGGCAACTGCAACTGCAATTGATACTGTGCTGTAGCCAAAGGCTGAATGAAAGCAGGAGCTGCGGTATTGGTTTGGGTCCAAACGGGCTGGAATTGCAATTGTTGTGCCTGTCCCTGCGCTGAATTGTCCGCAGTGGTCAGCACGCCTACCTCGCAGCTTTTCGTCAATACTTGCATCAATTCGCTTTCCAGATAGGATCTGATGTTGTCATTGTCTGTAGTATCGCTACTATTATTGGCCAGTGCCAACCCCCAATACGTCCAATCCAGGAAGGCCTGGGTTTGCCGGGAATGGGCTTCGTCCATTTGGCGATCATAGGTTTGCTGGGTGGCATTGAGTAAGCTCAACAAGGCGGCAGCAGGCATTGGCAAGGCTACCTCGCGGGCATTTTTTGATCCGCTGTTATTGTTCAGGTTTATCTGCCCGTCTGACTGGGCAGGTGCCGGGCGAACAACCCACAAGCTTCCCCCCGCTTTTTTAGAAAAACGCAGCGTGTGCAGGTATTCCTCCATCTGGCTGATGTGAAAGCTGGTATCAGATCCAGCCAGCCTCCGCAGCAAATCTTGTTGGAAGGCATTGAACAGAAGTTCTATTTTTTGCTCCAATTCCGGGTAGGGTTCATTTTGGTCATTACTGCCTTCGGGATTGACTATTTTATCCTTGCTGATAAGGGCAGAAAGCGCTTCTGCTGAGTTATTGCCCAGGGCAAGTTGCAGATTGAGGCTATTGGCCACATCTGGCGGCTCGGGTAAAAAAGCCTGGTTCGTTGTACTGCCGGCAGGCATCCATTTTATATCCAAAGCCAGGCCATTGAAGATACTTTGCACACCAGTTGGCCAGGCATCATTTGGGGGTACCCCCGAAGTATCGGGCAATAATTGCCATTTTAGATTGTTTGCTACAAATTGGTTAAAAAATTCCAACTTACTGATATTGGTGGGCGGATTTTGGCTGTAAGCCTCCATCGCATCTGTCAGCACAGCGGATAAAATATCCTCATCCGCACCTTTTATATCGCTATACCACCCGATCACCTGGTAGGAAACCTGGAATTCTGGGCCGAATAACTTATCCTGGCCATACCCCAAATCGGAAAAATCGTCGCTCAACCCGAAGACCGCCGCATCGTTTTGATAATAGGCCGTAAAACTGGGGCCGTAATAACTGATGGCCCTAAGGTTAGGATCGTACTGGCTCGCATCTGCCGATTCAGCCCAATTAGCATTGTAAACGCTGCGCAAGCCCAGCTCTTGAAACCCCAGTGTCGGGGGGGAAGGCAGGGTAGTCGGCAAATTGGGGGGCGTAGGTGGTGAGCTGCCATTTGATGCGGCCGGAATAATTTGGGGTATCGGGGTAATCATACTGCCCCAGGAATTACCTCCAGCGGGTGACAGTCTGTTGCTTTCTATGATCCACTGACTGACCTGAAATGGGGCATTGCCATTGGGGTCGCTGCTGTTGTTGGTGTTGCCCGTCCAATAAAAATAGCGCGTCACCAGCCATCGGTCGGGCAAGCGCGGAAAAATGAAATGATCATTGACTCCGTCATGTATGCCATGTGTGAGCGCTGTTGGCATCGACCAATGCAGGTGTACGCCCTGGTCGATGGGAGAATTGGAATCGGGTAAGTTTTGATCAATTTGAGCACCCAATAAATTGCTGCCTCCGAGAAGGCTGAAATTGACAGTAGAGCCCTTGAATTTCGCCTGATCCTCCTCTAAAACCCGGATCGCTTGAATGTTAATCGGTATGATGAATGAAGTATTATTGGCCATGGTATTTTTCCTTTTGCATCAATCTAAAAATGGTAATTATCAAGGTTGGGGGTTATTAAAAAAACTCACCATTCCAACGCCTTCCACCATTTGCAAGGCAAAGTCGGATGAGGTCAGGGCGTTCACTCCCGTTGCGGGCAAGCCGCTCACCGGAACTGCCGGGGGTGTATCATTGACCAATACCGAGGCAACTGGTTGGGTATAGCCTACTTTATTCGCCGTCAATTTCTCAAAAAGCAGCGCCGATAGGTTATACATATTGACCACTTGCCCGCCCCGATTGCCCTGAGCGGGAGTACTATCCTTTCGGAAAACCTGGGCTGCAGCCAATTCCGCATTGCTGACCGAGGAAAGCTTAGAACCATTGCTCATATCCCGCAGGTTCTTTGACAATTGATCGAGGCCATTATCAGTTTCTGTATCAAAACCAAAATGCAGTCCTTCCGAGGGTTCGTGGATATCCAATTGGTAGGTTTCCCCCTCGAACAAGCCGATCAACACTTCATCTGAGAGCTGTTCCAGGCGCAAGCAGGGCAAACTGGTGCCATCCCAAGTTGGCAAAGTCGGATAATTGCTCTTGGCATACGCATTGACCTGTATCCCTTTGAAAGCTTTTACGACCTCTGATCGCAATAGGAAGCCAGTGACCATTTCAAACGTGCTGGCATCGCCAGAAGTCGAGGCTTTGAATTGGCTGACCCTCTTATTCCGGGCAGCCTGATTGGCAGCTTGATGTACGGCAGTCCCTGCGGTGCCTTCTGCCTTGTTGTAGAGGAGATTGGCATTATCCGTCGAGGTGTATCGGCCTATACTGTATGCGCCATCGACGAGGGCATCCAACCAGTTCAAATCCACATAGAAAAACCGGATGGATTCAGGTGGAAGCATTCGCTCATCAGGCACCAGATAAGGGAAAGGTACCTGATGCATCAATTTAAGGCTTGCCAACCAATCCATGATTTCATCCGATACGGTTGGCAACTGGGTGATTTGGATCGAGCCAGCGGATTGAAATTTCGATAAAGCCTCAGAATGGGCGGGTTTTAGTATTGAGTTTGCCATAATGATTTCCTGATTAGTGCTTGTTTTTGGGGATTTGCTTAATCAATTGGGACATCGCGCTTTCCAATAGGGATGCTCCATGAGTCCCTTGCCCGCTATCGGCGCTATTTTCCAGTGTTTTGAGTATCTCCGTGAACTGCTCGTCAATCACGCTTTGTTCCAGTGCTTGAATGATGCTGCCGATGTGCTGCCTTTTCCATTGGTAGAGTTTGATGGAGAAATTTTTATCCTGCAAGGCCAACAAGCGCCCCAACTGCCAGGCTGCCGCATAGCTCAACTCAAATAAACCGGTGCTGGGGTTGAGCCGGAGCAAGGCATCCGCATCATAAATGGCAGGCACAGCATTGCCATTGGCGTCATTTTTAAAAATATGGATGGTTTTGGGCGCATTTTCGGGATCAAAAGCATTGGGTACCAAAGGCCCCCTGTACCAGGAAGCTGTTGTCAGGCTATTTCGGGTACTGTGCTTGACCGGTATATAACCCATATTGATGGCATCTGCTGCAGGGCCAACTGGTGCTGAGGTGCCAGATAAGGGATACATTTTTAATTGCGCCTGCGGTAAAGGTTGTCCCTGCTGCCGCCCATTCAAGCTTTCTAGCAAATGATCGAATCGGTAGGTATCGCCAGTAGTGATGAAATTCCAACTGGCTAGCACGGGTAGGTAAGCGTATTGTACCGAAGCAGGGATTTTAGCAGAGGGCACCCCGTTGTGATCCGGCAAATAATCCTGCATGTTTTCCAGGGATACCAATACCGCCAGATGGCGTTGGCCGGCTTGGGGAATCCGGTTGCCCATGACCACCGAATAAGTACCTTCGTCCGACACGTCTGCTCCGGGAGGAACAGGCTTACTGCCCATAGCTACTTTGCGCACACTGGCCATTACAAACAAATCGGCTAGGGAAGGCGCTACCTGACTGAATACCGCAATCGGAATTTTGATGGCCTGACAAGACTCTGCGGGATTGATCCAGGGGGGCTGGTTGTTGACATCTTCGCCTACTGCAGGAGAGATAAACGCGCCCGTTGTAGTCCCAAAAAACGACCCAATCGTCGTATTCGTATCTATTTCAAGTTTAAAACCAGGGCTGTTTTGAAAGTCGGCTTCCTGCAACAGCAACACAGCCAGCCAGCTTGGAATATCGAGGTCATAATTTTCATTTCCTGCCTTAAAAGATACGGCGTTGACATCTGTTTTCCCATCTGGCCGGACGGGCTTTCTGATCCAGGGCAGGGTTTCATTGGCCAGTACGACATGAGGCAGTACATTGGAAAACTCCCCGGCGCTTCCATCTGGTGGAAATACTGAATGGACCAGCGTCGGGTCAATCTTGAAACGAGGCCCTTGCACAGCAAATTTATACAACATCGGAGTGGTCGTATCCTGACCTCCGGGAATTTTATCGGATTCAAATTCATGGGACACCTCCACGGCATATTCGCCGGCATCTAATCCGGGTAAATGGTGTTGGATAAACTTGGCGGTTTCAACTAAGGAATTGCTCATATGATTCAAAAAATTAAAATCGTGACGGAAGTTTTCAATTAATTCAACTGATTTGCGGCAGCTTCGTCTTCTTCTCCTAGTAAGGCCAGAATAGGCCAATCTTTGTAAATGGGCGTAGCCAATCCTGCTGCATCCAGGCTGACTTCCTGGTCGAAGCCAAAGGCGGCATTTACCTGATCAATCAAGGCTTTGCCTGTGGCAATTTGCCCAAAGGCATCGGTATTGAACTGTCGGTATTGGCTGGAAATCTGGCCTGATCCAGGCATGTTGAACGACATCGTATTGCCCTGATCCGTCAGTGTTTCTGCAAAAGTGTTGGCAGCAACTGCGGGGGCAGGTTTCAAAATCCAGTAAACTGGATTTTGCTGGAAGAGCAACAAATAAATATTGATGTTCCGAGTTTGGAGCGGGTGCCATTTTTTTGGCATAAGCACCAACCCGGTCAGTGTGCCAGGAAGGGTTGCCGGAGCATTGAGTTGACTGTTGCCATTATTAGGATTAACCATTCCGCCCCAAAGCGCCCCAGCCGAATTGGACGTGACCATAGTAACCACAAAATTATCTTCGAGATCACCCAGTCCATTTTGTGCTACGGTATAAACTTTCACGATAAACTGGGTTTTAAACGTCCCGTCGGTCAAGTCCATTGGCCCTACGGTGATGGGTATTTTCCACCAATACTCGTCTGCGCTCAATTGGCTGTAATCGTATTCAAAAATGGTTTTACCTGCATTTTCCTCGGCAGCCTCATCGCCAGGCAAAACGTAGTTGCCTGTTCCGCTTGCAGGTGTTAAGCCTGCTTGACTAGCTATTGTATGGTTGAAACTAAAATCGTTGCAAGGAACACCAGCCGAAAGCTGGAATTGAAAATGATTGGGATCCACCAGCCAATTGAATACTTTTTCATTTCCAAAATCAGCAGATGCTAGCGGGTCTTTGGATGCTTGTTGCAGCAAACCTTTCGATAGTACCACCTGACTTACAGAGAAAGGACTGGCATTATCCTGGAGTGGAGCAACTCCTAGCATCTCGAATTCGGCTTCGGCGTGGACTTCAGGTACACTAGACTGCGGATAGCTATTCGGCAAGAGCTTTTTGAACTCATCCCATTCCAGTGGCCGGACGGTCGGCCCCGATGAGCCAAAGGGAATCGTAAAGGAAATGATATCTAGGTCAACCCGGGCTGTACCTCCAAATTTGGGACCCCAGAGCTTGACATCAACCCCTACGTGGAAGTGGAAGGTAAACAGCAAGTGCACTTCTATATTAATATGGATATAGGCATCGGCCAGGTAAAAGAAGGGCTTCCAACCCAAAAGAAAGTCAAAACCGGCATCGAAAGTGGCTTTTATTGGCCCTGCCGAAAAATAGGCAGACATACTCATCCCTGCCATGAGCAGGTGTGGCGTAAGTGCAAAGTAAGCTTGCCCGGTAATGTTCAAAGGGCCAATACCCCAAAACATGCGCAGACGCGGCACTGCAGGATACCAGCTTGGTTTGGCAAAAGCCGGGTGGTAACCTCCAATGGTGACCACAAAGTCGCCTTCATGCGGATTTTTTCCCCACAGAAAAAAGGCAAAACCACCTGAAAGGTGGCAGGCGCCGCCGTAAATGAAAGAGGCTGGGGTGAGCATACCAAACGCCTGGAAAATGCCCTCAGCAGGCAACACGTTTACCTCGAAATTGATATCAATGTACGCGATAGGTTCCACAGGTTCGGGAATGCTCATACTGGCATTACCCAATAAACCGATTTGCAATTCCCCGCCAAAGGAAACTTCTAAAATGGCGTTGAGTTGGATAATTTCAAAGGAAGTAACGCCAAGGCCTCCTGCTACCCAGTAAGCCCCTTCAGTGGGAGGTATGTACTTGGCCAGTACCGTAAGCGTTTTGGAAATATCGTCCAGGCTATTAGGTGGGCCAGTAGGTATCGGATTGTTGGCGGCGGCAGGCAGCAAAGGGAAGGTAGCCAATTCATCAAATCCGGGCATGATGAACTTCCGGTTGAACCCAAATCCTCCCGACAAGCCATCCACAAAGAAGAAGGGCGGCCCGCCAATAGGCACATTTACATTGACAAAGATAAAGAAGGAAGGCTGGGGTGTGGTGGTAGCATAGCCGCCATATGCCTGCATGCCGAATGGGCCGGCATTGACCGCCAGCATGCCCATGAAGTTGTCAAAATGATCGTCAAGGGTAATAAACCCGCCAGCAATCCGCAAGCTCCCCTTATCCACGTTAATGCCCAGGCCATGCAATTGAAAGGAAACGTCGTCCAGGCTTTTGGGTGGGAATGCCACCTTCAAGCCCATACCTTGGAAGGACAAAGCAATCCCTGCTAACGTTAAAGCACCGGATACATCTATCGCTATTTTCCCATCGGTATAACCCAAATTAAATTTACTGATTTGAACCGGGCCAAATCCTTTATTCACGCTTTCCTGCGAATTGTTTGTCGGAAGCGAAGGTGCCTCTTCCGCCAAAGCGCGATTCTCCCCTGCCTTCAATGGTGTCGGTGTGGCATTCTGATCAGAGCCGGAGGTAATGGCCAAATTGATATGCTTTCTATCTCCATTCAGGTTTAAAACGGCATTGAGTAGGATTTCTGGGGGTAAAGTCCCATCTGGTAATACAGGAATCAGGCTGGCAGGTATAGCAGGATTGGCGTTGGCAAGCAAATTGCTTAATTCTGTCACTTCTTTGGCCTGTAATGCTTCGGGGGTAGCTGCGATTTGTATTTGTTCTATGTCCACCTTGCCAAATTTGCTGATAAAGCTTCCAACTACGGGCAAATGGGTGAAATCGAGTATCGGCGTAAAAGCCAATGCAAAAAATGGTTTCCAACTAGCTGCCGGGGCGGTGCCTATTTTTACCACAGCAAAAACCAATTGACCATATTCTACCGATACTGCGGAAAACAGAAAGCCCTTGCCATTAGGCCCCGTATCGTATTCCAACTGGGCGCTGGACAATTTGATTGCATTGAGGGCTTCCGGCAAATCGGCAACGGTAGCACCAAATACGGCAGCAAATGAGCTGATGCTGAAATCTTGGCCGCTAGGATTTTTTAAAGTAGCCACCAAGGTGGTTTCCGTAGAAGGCGTTGGATTTTGCCCTTCTGCTATTTTTTTGCCCTCTGCCAAAAACTCAAATTCCAACTGTTGGCCGGGTTGACTTTCCGGGCCGATGAGCAGTAGTCCATCGAATTTCCAGCCCGCTTTGTCAACGGTATAGGATATAGTTGCATCGAGGTTTTCTCCTGCTATCTGGAAAGCGACTTCCAATACGACGGAAAAGATGCTGTCAACAGAACTGTCTGCCGGAGATTTGATTTCACCCGAATTGGCCGCAATAGGTGCCGTGTAAGCGATGGAAGCTTGCTTCATCTCCATCTCATTCAAATACCCGGGATAACTATCCAGGCCAAAAGCTTCGGCCAATTCGCCTATACTAAATGCTGCCTCACTATTGGCTGAAAACGCCCATTCGGTTTCACTTCGCTGAGCTTTAAAATCGAAAATGGCTTGCCCAATGGCAATTTGAGTGCTGATGCTGCCTGTTATGCCCCCTTTAGCATAGCTAATATCAAGGGCAATTGAATTCAGTTTGGGTGCGGTGTAGCCATTAAAACTCCATTGAAACTCCAAATCAATAGCGCCGGCGTACTCCTGTTCCTCCGGTTTGGCGGAAAAACTCAGGGCATCTATTTCAATATCCGGAAAGTCGGCGGAGTTGGAACTGAATTGCTCAAATAATTTTGAGAGTTGTATGGTATTGGTATTTTTATCAGGGTCCTTGGGATCGGGTACATCGATCAGGCCGCCCTGAATGTCAAATACCCAGGAACTGGCAGGTGCAGGGCTTACTCCGGCTGAGGGAGACGCCGGTGGCGTTTCTTTAGCAAAAGAAGCTTCAAAACCGATGTCTCCGCCCAACAAATCAAAATTGCCGTCCAGCAAAACGGTGGGCTGGCTATTGGCTACCGGGAATGGATTGACAACCGACCAGGTAACTGTAAAGCGTTGAAGATCGAACCAGTGTTGATAGCCAATATAGGGCGAATTGGGTTTGGAATAACCAATCTCTAATAAAATGCTGCTGATTTCAGGCGTTGTCCCCCCTTCTGGCAGTTCAATGGTCAAGCCAATGTTTTGCACCCCGATATACGTAAAAAAGTCGCTTGATGCAATACTTTGAGGTAAATGCCCAGACAAAAACGACTTCTCAAAAAGGAAAGCAATATCGGTTAAGCTCAGTGCTGGCAGTCCTTCAAGCCCTGACATGGAAAAAGAAAGGGTATTTCCTGTCAAAGGCACTATGGCTTGTATCAGGGCTTTGCCCATGGTAGCTTGGAGCACCAATTGTGTTTTAAGCAGGGTTTGGGTGGCCGTATCCGGAGGATTTGCCTCCGTCTGGGATGGAACAGCCTGAACACCCGCAGCAAATGCCAATTCAAAGTTGCCATTACCCATCAAAGACAAATTGTGTTCACTACCCAATTCTGCCAGTAGTTCGATGCTCAAATTATTCGGGTCTGCTTCTAGCTTGGTATTATCAACTTGCCCGTTGAAGTAAAAAGTGACCAAGCTTAGATCCCCGAATAAAGCCTGTAATGGCGGAAACGAATCGGTGGAAAGCCCAGAGGGGAGCTGAAGATTTAAGCCTGGGTTCAGTTGCCTAAAAGTATTGGAAAAAGCAGGGCCGCTACCTTTTATATTCCATTGTTGATCGTGTTCAAACGAAGTCAGTAAAAAGCTGGGCGGCTGAGTGGCCATTAATAAATTAAAAACGCTGCTATTGTCCAGCGCGGGGAAGCTATCCGCTGGTGTCCAAGCCGTAAGGCTATTGCCTGAAGGCATGATTTGGGCAATAATGGTAAAATCCACTTCTTTACCCGTATCTGTCAGATCGGTAGGGGTAATAATAACCGTGAGTTGGATGTTGTCTTTTGGAATGCCCAGAAGGTCATTATCTGGTGTCCCAACCAGTAGCACGGATGGTAAATTGCTACCCCCATTGGGCGCATTTACACTATTGTCGGGTGCTGCAACTGCTTGCAGGCCGGTAGCCGTGATGCTTAAACTGTTCAGCTTGAAATAGCTGAGAATATCAGCCTGAATATCTGTTTTCCAGGAAAGCCCGCTGATCTTGTTCAAGCCCAAAGTATTAGACTGGATGGCCGCATTGATGGTGGATATAAGGGTATTGATAGTCATTTGTTCAAGGTGTAAAGGTTAAAAGCCAAAGGCTCCGATAATAGGGAAATGATCGCTGATGCAACTGGTTTTTCCAATGCCTGTGTTTACGGTGTAATAAATGGTGTAAGCTTCTTTTTCCAGGTCGGCAAGTGTCCGTTTTTTATTCCCTTTCTTTTGAGGCAGGCTCGCTGTCATATCCAATATGACATCAATTACCTTGGTTTGCCAGGCCGAAACCAGGCTGAGTTTTTTGTACAAAAAATTATCAAAAGCATTCCCGGCAACAACCGGATTGGGAACGCTGAAATCAGGGTTGGCGAGCAAACTAGAGCCGGTACCGCTGGTAATTGCCGTGTCATAACCCAAATTGGTATCTGCTTTAAGGGTCGCATAAAAAACCTTATTCGCGGTATAGTCCATATTGAGGTCACCCCCGACCACCACTGGCAGGGCAGCGGCTTCGGCATTGGAAGCCAACAAACAATCTTTTATGGATCGTTGAATGCCCTTATCGTCTTTAAAATCGGCGTATGCATGAAAACCACAAACCAGCACATTTTGGGAGTTGGGCGTCGCTGCTGGGTTTTCGAGCTTAAACACGCAGGCGCCCGGCCTTCTGGACCCTTTGAATCCTAAATCCTTTCCGCTGCCGTCCTTCCTCAAAATGTCAGGGCCGGAAACAAGTGAAATTTTAGTAGGGAGCAGGTTGGTACCCAAGGCTTTTCCCGCGGTTTTGGTTTTCCAAAAAAAGGCGTAGCCATCCCGGTCGGCGTTGCCAGCATTGATTCCACTGGTGGCCTGCATCCAACCCGAGGCTTTATCTTTCTTCTTAAGTTGGTTTAACAAATCTGCAATAGCTGTTTTTGCTCCGGAAGTGATTAAGTCCTGATCAATTTTTGCTCCTTTTACCTTGCGATTTGCCGTCACCTCTAATATGACGGCAATATCGGCGCCACTATTTATAATGGTAGAGGCGATTCTGGACATGGTTGCGGAATAGTCATAGTTGCCAAAATCCTTGAGATTCCAGGAGAGCACTCGAAATGCAATTGTACTGGGCATGAGGGACTGAATTGGGTTTTAGGTGTATCAAAATAAATAGCCTGCCAAAAATGGCCTTCCGGTTTTTCAGCGTCATTTCAATAGAGGGCATACGAGTAGAGACCCGTTTAGCCCACGATTGGCAGATAAATCGGAAAGTTTATTTTTGTGCATTGCTTATCGATGCAATAGGAAAACACGCCCTTGCACGATACGCTTGAGCTACTACGATTGTTGAGTAGAAATAATTTAGAGGTGTATTGAACAGTAGGTTCTCTAATACTTTAACATCAGGCTAACTGCTACGGTCGTATTGCTTCTAATCAATGAAGTGACAAGAAGCAAGTATCATTTTAGAAACCTACATTTGCAAACTTAATATAAAATTCTGGAATGCTCGCAATCAAAGCTTAGAAAATATAAAAAAAATTTGCGCTATTTGGCGCTTTTATCTTTTCGGAATATTTGTCGCCATGCTTATGAGTAAACACGGTTTGCCACAATTGGCTTGTGTCGCAGATGCTTCCAAAACACCAGTGATTACCTTGCCACTAATCGCGCTTACCCATGCCCGCTAGCAATCCGGCAAACAACTGCACGGCCTGTTCCACCACTGCTGCATTTTCCACCGGGATTTTCAGGTAAGATTGGCCCGTTTTTTCGTCTTTTTCAACGATCGAGTGAACGAGTTCCTGGGTTTTTTCCGGACTGCTCAAGGTTTGCGCCAAGCCTGTAAAGAAGGAAAGCCCGGTTTGAATCAATTCTTGCGCCGACTGGGGCTGGCTGGCAAAGGAGCCCTTCCCTTCGCCTGTACTCCGCTTTTCGCCCGCTTCTGATGCCGATTGGGCTGTTCTGGAAGGTGGTAGCAAATCAGCTTCATCAGGTGCAGCAACAGGTTTGTCCACCTGATTGATGTCATCATCCCCATCAAAGCTGAGGGCTTGAGACGGTTCCGCTACTTCCTCCACGGGCGGTGCCGACTCGTAGTTTTCTCCTTCGTCGTCTTCACTGGCTTCACCTTCTTCCAAGGGCTTCCAGCCATCGGCGTACAGCGATTCCACATTTTCCATAAATTTCTTGAACTTCGATTCCGACATAAAAATCGTATCGTCGCCATCGGGATCGAGGACTCCCTGGGCAACCGAGGCTTTGAACGCCAATATACCGAGCATGCGTTCTTCGATGCTTTGTTGGGAAACCAGGTTGATCACGGTAACGTTTTCGTTTTGCCCCATCCGATAGACGCGCCCAATGCGTTGCTCCAGCACAGCCGGATTCCAGGGCAGGTCTAAGTTGATGAGCATAGAAGCCGACTGGAGGTTTAGACCAACACCGCCCGCATCGGTGGAAAGAAATACCCGACACTCGGGGTCTTCTCTAAAGCGATCCAGCAAATCCGCCCGGTCGGCGCTGGGGATTCCCCCATGCAGGTAGGCATACCCGATTTCGTATTGATCCAGTTCCTGGGCGACCAGGCGGGTCATACGCTCCCACTGGCTGAATACGACAATTTTTTGATTGGGATCGGCCAAGGCTTCTTCAAAGATGCAGTTCAATTCGTTGATTTTAGTATCAAACCGACTCTTTTGATCCAAGATGAAGGTGCTATCGGCCACCATGCGCATTTGCGACAAGCACAGCATGAGGATGCGCCGATCTTTTTCGCTGAGAAAATGCAAGCGGTGCCATTTGGCAACCAAACGTACCACCGCATCGCCCAATTCGCGGTGAATGTCCTTCTGTTCCTGCGTCATGGGTACATAAAGCACCTTATCCAGTCGTTTGGGCAGTTGCTTGAGTACCTCTTTTTTTAGCCGCCTAATCAGGCAGCCATGAAGCTGTTGCCCGATCTCTTTCAAATTTTGATAGCCTACGACCTGCCCATTATCGCCCAGCACCTGATAGCGATCCAAAAAACGATATAAGGGCGGCAGCTTATACTGATCTATAAATTGGGTGATGGCGTATAGTTCTTCCAGTTTGTTTTCAATGGGCGTCCCTGTTAATACAAAACAATACGGGGTACGCACTTTTTTCAGTTGGGCAGACACCTTGGTGCGGAAATTTTTAATGCGCTGGGCTTCGTCAATGATGAGCAAATCGGCATCCATGATATTGATCTTTTCCGCGTCATTGGCCATGCTGTTGTAGCTGAGTATATTGAAAAAAGCACTGCCTTCTTTGTAGTGTTGCAGGCGTTTTTGTTGGCTTCCTTCCACCACCGCCACGGTAGCATCCGTGAATTTATGTATCTCTGTTTTCCATTGATATTTCAGTGAGGTAGGGCAAACTATCAGTACCTTTTGAATGCCCATTTCCCGACACATCAGTTCGGCTGCGCCAATCGCCTGAATGGTTTTTCCTAATCCCATTTCATCGCCAATGATGCATCGGCCCGCCCTAACAGCAAAATACACCCCTGTTTTCTGATAAGGGAAAAGGGTGGTTTTCAACAAATGATCGAGATAGGGATCTTCCACACCCTTGGGCAAGGTCCGGTTCAAAATAGCTTGGCGGTTCAAACGATCGCGTTCTTGCACGATCAAATCATAGGTGTCCGGAAAACAGCGAAATTCAGGCTGAATCCCCTTAGCTTCTTCCAATACAGTTTCAAAATTGGCGAAGCCTTCGTCGGCCAAAAAGCCCGCTCCGTCAAACCACTTGATGCTCCAGTTTTCAAAAACAGCCTGCTGAACCGATCCGATGTACAGACGGATGCGGGGCTCCTGCCGATAATCCACGTACAAAAAGGCATGTTCCGGGCGGAAAGGCATCGAAAAGGCTTTTTTCACACCCCGCTTTTTGCTCAAAAAGGATAAAACAGCGCTGATGTGTTTGCACAGCCCCAGGCGATTGGTTTTAAAATCCTGGCAAGTACAGGTATTGCCTATACTGGTAATGGTGTTTTCTGCTGGCAAACCCTGCTTGGGCAATGCCGCGTTGATGTGCACTTCGTAGCTGTTTTTCGTAGCCGGATTCCACACTTTGAAGGTAGAATAAAAAGGGCTGTTGCCCGTATTGTGGATGTTGAAAGTATTTTCGGCGCCGAATTGCTTCCTGAGGTTGAACTGCCACATATCCAGGCGCATATCTTCCGGCCGCTTGTGGTAAGTAACTCGTTTTTCTTTTAATGGCTTTTTCTTTTTTAAGGTCTTTTTTCCCTGCTCCTTGCTGTCTTTGGTAGCCATAGCGCTCTTTTTCTTTGTTGTTGAACAAATTTAGAGCTTTATGCCAAAGCCAAGCGAAATGCAGCGCACTAATTTTGAAAATTCATCGCCAACTGGCTTTTGGCTTAAACCAGTTGGCGAATATCCTTTAATTAGAATGAGCTAAATATTCCGGTAAGGAATTTCCTCCCCGTGCTTCCAGAAGTGAACCGTTTTTGTTTTATAATTGATGGCAAAACGGTATTGCATCAAGAAGGACATCCCCAGCAGGCCATCCACTTTTCCCAGTTCTTGCGCCTTTAAGTCTTCCAGCGAAAAAGTCACTTGCTCGAAAGCTGTGTCGCCGCTTTCAAGCTGGTGAATGCGGATGCGGGGGGCAGAGTCATCCTCTGCGTTTTGGGTCAAATCCTTGTAACTGGTAGCAGCCAGCTTGGCCTTACATTGATCTCTTAAAATACTGTAACTTTTTCCAGTGTCCAATCCCAAAACCAGCTCCTGCCCTTCTACCTGTAAATTGATGATAGGCATTTGCCCGTACAATTTAAAATTCAGACTAAACAAAGGTTTGCCCAACTCATGCACCCAACTATCCTTAGGCGTATAAAGCAGAATTACTTGGTTGCGCGAATCGAACATCACCTCGTAGTATTGCAAAAGTTCGTACCCGATAATGCCCCAAATGGGGCGTTCTGATACCGTTTCTAGGTGGGTCATATCCATGGCTATAACGTCCATCTGCTGACGTTCTATACCTCCCCAACTAAAATGGTTGACGTGTACAGGTATCCCATTTCTTGCCTGAGAATTCCATTCCAATCCGCTCACTTTGGTCGAATTGAGCATGATCTCCGGTAAGCCTGTATTGAGTATAAAATTGCCCGGATCACCATTGACACTGGCCTGTACTACTACTAGTCCATTGACCAGTTCAAAGGGTATTTTCTGGAAAGTTGTTTTTTGGGCTTTTAAAGCAGCCACGCTGAGCAAACAGCTAAAAATCAATAAGGTAGTCCCTTTCATCTCTTTTCTTTTTTAAAAATTAAACCATCAAAAACCGAAGACTACCCCGCCCTGCGGGATCATTTGTCGCAATCAGATCTTTATCTGATGCGTATTTGGTGTTTTGGTTTTAGGGGTTGTGTTTTTTGTAAAGGGCATGTTCCCTATATTACTTTAAATTAACACAAAGTTTACATTAAATTAACATAAGATGCAAGTTTTAGATTCAATTTTTAAAAAAAAATTTCATGCTTGCGGCTAAATGGCATTAATTTGAGCGCTTATGTTGGCTCAATCATGCTGCAAATGCCCATTTTTGCTACATTTGGAAATTCAGAAATAGCTCCATGAAGACTTCCGCTAAGCGAGAGAACCTTGTAAAAAAACTGCGCAGCATCGCGGCTGTGTTGTTGGACAAGCACCTGGATGATGCCCGGCTACAGAGCGCCTGCTCTGATTTCAAATCGCTGCTGCTAACCATAACCGGCCTGAGTATGGATGACTCGGCAGGTAGGGCGGACATCATTCTGGAAAATGGCAAAGCACTTGGCACCGTATGGGCAGCCACCTGTATTGACGATTTCATCAGAACCAAACGATTCGTCAGTGGCTTGGCAAAGGCTATAAAGTCACAAGAAAAGTTTGGTCGAAAACCCATTCATATTTTGTATGCCGGATGTGGGCCATTTGCCACCTTAGCCCTGCCTATTATGCTGCATTTTTCCGCAGCAGACGTTCAATTCTCCTTATTGGAAATCAATCCCCTCAGTTTTGAAAAAGTAAAAAAAGTAATTGCTACACTCGGCTTAGAGCCGTACTTGAAGCGCGTGGAGTTGGTTGATGCAAGCACTTACCGCATTCCCAAAGACGAGGCCGTTGACATTTTGTTGAGCGAAACCATGCAACGGGCCTTGAGCGAGGAACCACAAGTACCCATTGTACTCAACTTATGGCGTCAGTTAAGTCAGGAAGCCTTGCTCATTCCTGAAAGCATCTGCCTGGAATTGAGCATTTTAAAACCCAATCATTCGGAAGCGGTACCGCAAATGAGGCCTTCCATCTCTCTGGGAACAATCGCCACCCTTAGTGCTGAGGAGATAATCCAAAGCAACCTGATTCAGCAGTGGGAAAACGGGCAAACGCGGTTCTGGGAAAATACATTTCAGTTGAGCGAAGCCGACATAAAGCCTCCTGGGCAATTGGCTGTACTGACCGAAATCCGGGTTTTTGGCGAAGAGCGGATTACCTTCAACCAAAGCGGTCTGACCACCCCATTGATCCTCTCGGATTTGTCCGCTTTCGCGCCACAAGGCTTGTGCCTCAAATGCTGGTATGAAATCGGAAATATGCCCGGACTTCATTATACCTTCATGCCTTGAATGGCTTCTTATCATTAAATACACCAAAACATGAAAAACTACTGTTTATTCCTCCTTGCTTGTTGTATGATCCCGCTCCTGGGCACTAGCCAGGCCATCCACGAAGAGGAGCGCTATGTAATGGAAACAGATCCGCTGGTCTGGCAAAAGCTGGAAGCTTGGCAAGACCTCAAATTCGGCTTGCTCATGCATTGGGGGGCTTACAGCCAATGGGGAATTGTAGAGTCTTGGTCGCTATGCCCGGAAGACTACGGCTGGTGCGAGCGCAAGAAAGGGCAAAATCCGCAAAATTACTTCGCCTACAAAGCGGAATACGAGGCCCTTCCCACCACCTTCAATCCCACACAGTTCGAACCAGAAAAATGGGCGGACGCGGCCAAAGCGGCTGGCATGCGCTACGTCGTATTTACCACCAAGCACCACGATGGCTTCTGCATGTTCAATACCCAATATACCGATTATAAAATCACGGGTTCGCAAAGCCCTTTCCGCCAACACCCCCAAGCCGACGTAACGCGAGCTATTTTTGACGCTTTCCGCGCACAAGGCCTTTGGACGGGGGCCTATTTTTCCAAACCCGATTGGCACAGCGAATACTACTGGGATCCCTATTTCCCGCCTCTTGACCGAAATGTCAATTACGATCCCAAACTATATCCTGAAAAATGGGAAAATTTTGTTCAGTTCACCCATAATCAATTGCTGGAATTGGCTAGTAATTATGGCTCGCTCGACATCCTGTGGCTCGATGGCGGCTGGGTGCAAAAACGCTCAACAGAGAATATCATGCAGGGCTATGAAGAAAAGTTTCAGGAGGCAGGCACCACCGGCTTCATCAAGCATCGCATGGTAGATCAAGACATCCGCATGGACGAAATAGTGGCCAAGCTGCGCCAAAAACAACCCGGATTGATCGTAGTGGATCGCGCCGTGTATGGCAAAAACCAAAACTACCTGACTCCGGAAAACCGGGTGCCGGAACAATCGCTCCCCTACCCCTGGGAATCTTGTATCATATCGGGCGGTGGCTGGGCGCATACGCCCGATGCGCAATACATGAGCGGTCGCGAAGGCATTCATCTGCTGGTGGACATCGTGGCAAAGGGTGGCAACCTGCTGCTCAACATCGCCCCTACCCCGGAAGGCACCTGGCAAGCAGGTGCTTATGAACTGTTGAAAGCTTATGCCGATTGGATGCAAGTCAACGGTTCGGCCATTTACAATAGCCGGGCTATCGCTCCATTTAAAGCAGGTAAAATAGCTATGGTGCAACACCAAGATGGCAGTATGGCTTTTTTCTACTTGGCGGACGAAGGGGAAAATACCCTGCCTGCGGAAATCCGTATCCCGGCATTTCAGCCCAGTTCCAATGCCCAAGTCAGCCTATTGGGTACAAGCGAGTCCTTGAAATGGGAAAAAGACGGAGAAGGCTTCCGGGTGAAAATTCCCAAAAAATGGCAGAGCAACCCGCCTTGCCGCTATGCTTGGACAATAAAGGTGTCGGAGGTGCTTAAATAAAGGCGCGTTTGATGGCCTCAAAGGAATATTCCAAAAATAAAAAACCTGCCAGCAGGTCAAGCTAGCTGGCAGGTTTGGTATTGGGTAAAAACTATGGCTTAATCATCAGAAGACACATTCAAAGTGCCGAAGATGATCATATCGCCCGGTGCGTAGGCAGAGGTCAGGTCGATCAAATTGCCTGCCGGAAATAGAATACTCTCCAGCGCAAACAAGGAAACCGAACCGAACTGAATACTAGTAGAATTCGTAATAGGCCCAGGCAGATCGGATGCAGCAAAGGAATTGAGTTCATCCTGAATGCGCGATTTAGCCTTGCCCGTACACATGCCGCTGATGCTCGTCACCGTCAGGGTTGGCGTGATCTGGGCCGTATTTGGATTCAACTGAACCGTTTGTGTCTTTCCGCTTCCCGACAAGGCAAAAGGTACGCCAAAGCCAACCACAATATTGGTGTCCATGTGGGCAGAATTCCAATGGGTCCATTTGGCACGGTACATCGTTGTGGTGGTAGTTTGAACAGAAAAATCCTGGTTGTTGTGTGCTTCGTTGTAGCTGGCGCTCATCATACCCGCTGATGTACCTTTAAAGGTCATACCCGTAAAATCAATGGTCACTGCATTACTGGAAGAGCTTACCCGCCAGTGATCGCCAGGAGGAACATTGATGGTAATCGCCCCTCCGGTTAGCTGGCCGTAATAAGCACTGGCCGGGCCAGTTGCACCCGGTGACGGAGCTACGGCAGTCACCGCAAACCCGTTGGGGTTGTTGGCTGCCTGGTAGCTTTTTACAAAAATATCCTGGTACAAAATCTTGGTATTGATCATCAGGCTCACATCCTGCCCATCCGGGATGGGGTTGGGTACCAGCGTGGAAGGATTGTTCAACAAACCATCACTGCCTGTGGCAATGAATATTTGCAATACAGCAGGCCCATTATTAGGCGTCAGGGTATTGAAAGTAAAAGTATTGGGCGTCAGCGAGGGCAATAGCTGGCCGCTGAGATTGGTCAAGTCAATGATATTGATGGTAAAAGCGATGTTGTTGTTGGCCATCCATTGTTCAATACCGATCGGAAAATACTGGTTATTGCCACTGATCGTGATATTGCTGGTGTTGAAAGCCCCTTTTGCCAGGTTGAGGATCACGCTCATTTGAGAGTTAGAAGAAGAACCGCCATTGACTACACCAGAAAGCTTATCCAAAGCAACCGAAGCATTGAGGTATTGGGGTGGAGATACCGGGGTCGGATTCGTTGAAGTAGGTGGTTGATCTATCCAAAAAATCGCATTATTGTTTACCAAAATGGAAATCAAGTCTGCGCAAGCACCCGCGAAGGAAACCCCATTTCCACCTACCGTATTGACCAGGCTATTCAGCCCACTGACGTAGGCAGCAGGGATTTGGTTGCTGCTCAACAAGCTTTTGATAATTGAAATATTCACACCCCCATAACCATAAAACAGTTTCTCCACCTGCATGGTCAGGGCTACGTTGGTGGTATTGTTGGATTGGAACTGTATTTCAGGCGCACCCAAATCCATTGCAAACTGCGTGATGGTAGAATTGCCCCCTGCTTTTTCCACTGATGAAAAGAAAGTGGTCAAAGGGATATTGTCCGTAAAATTGGTACCCGCGTGGTTGTTGCTGGTCCATTGATTGGCCAGTATTTGGTTCACCTTCGATTCCGTCAGGTTGAAAACAGCATCCCAGCCATTCATGATGGTTCCCCCATTGTACATCGCCGACAGGATTTCCGCTTCAGTTGGTGGTGCTGGCGCAGCAGCATCCAATGCCAATACCTTAAATTTGGCGGTATTGATGGCTTCTTCACTCATTCCGGCATCGACCATCCGCCGAATATTGGGTGGCAAATACCACATACCGTACAAGCTTAAAGTGATATCCACCGTTGTAGCACCGCCAAAGTCAATGCCCGCATTAAAGGAAACATCCGGTATGGCAATACGCCACTGGGAAAAGGGGGTGATGGGTGAAATGTTCGGCCCAAAAGGCAGATTACCCGTTGCAGGGCCGCTAGGACATGGCCCGGATTGCCCGGTCTGGCAAGTCAGGAATAGAAAATCAAAAAAGCGGGATGGCGTATGGAAAGTCATCACATTGCCATCTTTGTTGCGATCCCAGAATGGATGGCCGTCATAAGACAAATCAATCTGGTATTTACCACTACCGGTTGACTTAACACCGGAAATATCGGCCACTACCTGATCGACCCGAACCAAATCGAAGCCTGCAAATTCAGAAGCAGACAGCGGTATCGTAAAAGCGAAAGAATTGCCGTTGAGCAAAGACATGACCGGAACGCCTTTCACGACATACTGAACAGGCTGATTGCCCGGATTGAATGGATGGAAATAGGAAGAATTGTTCGCTATGCCCGCCAAGATATTCGCATTTTCAGCGACGATCACTTGAGACAAGCTCACCAAATCAAAATCGGTAATAGAAACAGGTTGTGATTCTGGATACTCGTATTGGATCGCGCTGTTTTGGAGCATCAATATCCTGGCCAACATGGCCCCCATCCTTTTTTGGCTGGACAAAAGCGTGCTGGTCAAGCCCATCAAATCAACGGTAGCAGGATCAACACTGCCACCGCCGTTTGTGCTGGTGGTGCGGGTCGTTTGGCCATCGGACTGGGACTGGCATTTAAACGGCAGTTTTCCAAAATTGGCCGCCTGCTGCTGGCTCAATTGCTGGCGTTTCTGGTTCAGGTAAATTTCTGTTACCAGTTGCTGCAACTGCGCCTGAGCCGTCACTAAGGCTTGCCCGCGAATGGTCAAGATATTGAACCCATTGATCAAGTTATTTTTAGCCACCGTCACGCCGTTATCGTTGATGCCGGC
This sequence comes from uncultured Saprospirales bacterium, assembly GCA_937864265.1. Lineage (GTDB taxonomy): Bacteria > Bacteroidota > Bacteroidia > Chitinophagales > Saprospiraceae > CALMIR01. Next base: position 47,241 of record CALMIR010000079.1, read on the forward strand.
CAATTGATTGTTGATCGAAGTGTTAAAGTTGGCGCTGAATTCCTGCCACTGCTCAGACGACATGGTAGAAACGCCGTTTGGCCCCAGCAAATGCAGGGTATTGATGGCATCTTGGATATTGCCGAGCGACTGATCCATATTTTCAAAGGTCTGAATGGCTTTGATCAGTTTTTGCAAATCCTGAGCCACCGTGATCAAATCCTTGATGGCCGTGATAACCCCCGTTTCTGGATTGGCAATATCTTTGGCCAGTGAAAAAGTATCGGTTGCTACAGAAACGATGCTTTTCAAAATTTCCATCGTTTCATAATTCTCCACAGCATCTTTCAAAGAACTGACCAGCCCGCCTACTACTCCCTGCTGTAAAGCCAGCGATTGGGAAAGGGTAGAAATATTGCCCTGTAACTGCGTCAGGCTATTCTGCTGGCTCGCAATAATCGAACCATAATAATCGGCGGAAAGCTGCTCATTTTCCATCTGTGCCTGGATCAGGCAGGCTACTTCATTGCCGGTTGCAGCAATGGCCTTTTCCAATTCGTTGAAATCTTTGACCAATTCCTCTTCTAGTTTGCGGGCACTGATCTGGTTCTGTATGCCGTCAATCTGCGTTTGTATATCCGAAAGCGCATTTTGCAAGCTATCGCTCATTGGTGTATAGGCCGCAAAAGTCAGGAGCGGTACGGAAATCCCCTGGAAGCGCAACTGCACAGCAACCCGGGCAATGTAAAGTGCCCTCAATTTCAGCTCTGATAAGGTGTCGGACGTATCCGAATCCCAGTTGCTGCCGTATTGGATAGAACTTGTAGGAGCTGGAATGGCACTAGCTACCCACCCCAGGTAATCCAGGATTAAGGGCTGGCCAGCCGCCTGTGCCGTCCCAGCTTGAGCATCCAGGATGAATTCGGAAACGGTCAACGAAAAGTCAATGTTGGTTGCAATACTGGGGAGCGTAGCCACCTGAGGTGTATTGCGCACCGTGCCATTCAGTACTACGGTTGACTTGCCAGGATATTGGGTGCTGTTTTGCAAGCCATAATTAAAGCCATCGACAATGGTCATGGATTTGGTACCCGAAGTATTGTTGATGCTCAGGTTGCCGATGAAGTATTGGCAAGCCAATTGCAAAGAATCGTAAGCCTGATCGCTGAGGGTGATGGTCGCATCGTTGTTGGCCGACATATCAAAGGTATGGGCAATTAAGGTAACTGAGCTACCCGGGCTGGCAAAACTATCCGCGTTGACCATTTGCATGACCTGAGCCATCAATAAGAAATCCTGCACCTCATCTGGCATCACGACGGTAACTTCAGAAAGGTCAATTTTCTCTTTATAAACATTAATAGAGGTAGTAGCCAGGTAGGAAATCAGGCCCGACAAGACATCGCTAGGGAATATACTGTCATAATCATATTGGGCGATATTTCTAAAATCGGGGGAAATGGTATTGCCATATTTGGCATAGGCGAAGGATTTAAAAATGCGATTGCCGACCATTTGCGTTCGGAAAGCCATCAAATCCAGTACTTCCGTCAGCTCCAAGGCGATGGGCACCACCTTAGTAAAGGTAGAAAGGTTGACGTTTCCCAAAAGTTGCATGAGGATGCTGTTGATGGAAAAGTTGCTATCATTCCAATCGCCATTGACTACGCTTTGTGCAAAAGCGGCATCATTGCTCATGATGTTGAGCAACCCGACTTGGGTAGCATAACCAAAAGTGTTGTTGCCTACTTGGTGCTTTGGATTGGTGTAAACTTCAAAGGAAAGCGCCTGAAGACCATACAACTTATCGGGATTGGCCTTGTAATAAGCCGAGATGGTTGCATAGTCGCTGGCATTAAAAGAAAAAATCTGGTAGATCACATCGCCTGTGGTGACTTGCGAAACATAGTGTGAACCATAGCGATTGAAAAAATCCAGGAAGTTTTGGATGTCTGCGGTACCCAGATTGCCCATGATTTTGCCTAAGGCGCTGAGGCTTACCGGGCCAGTGCCCAAGTTTTTTTCCAGACCCTGCACAGCAGTATTAAAATCAAACGCATACTGACTGCTGATGGCCGCGTTGCCGCTATAGGGATAGTTTTGGGTGCCTTCGTTGCGGGTAATGGCGATAAAGGCATAGCCCCCGTCATCCTGTGAAAGATCAATGCCAGTCAGGGTTTTGATACTGGCGATACTGGCCGCCTTATCGGTATCGTTTAAAATCAGGGATCCGGCGGGCAGAGATGCGGTGTCGCCCGATTGGAACAAGACGTTGTAGTGGTTCAATTGACTGAGTAGTTCCTCGGCGGTGTCGCAAAGGGTGATTTCCAATTGCCCCCAAGAGGTGCCGTTGTTGTTCAAGTCAATGGCTTTGGTATTCAAAGCCTGTACGGTTGCAGCGTATAATGGGGTGGCTGATGGAGACGAAGCATCCCATACAGATTGAAACCCATTGATCAAAAAGGAGGTAGCGCCCAGCGAAAGGGAGGGCGACGGAGTTGGTGCCATGTGTTGAGTTTTAGGTGTTTAACTGATATAAAAACTGGTTCTAACTGCCCTGCGCAGGGGTGGTATGGAAATCCTATGGTGCATCCATGCACTTGGTCAGTTATAGAAAAAATTTGCTTGTTTTGATCCACTTCATCGGCACTGGCTTAGCGGCAAATGCAGTAGCCAAATCACACATCTAGCTCAGAAAATGTTGTGAACCATTTGAATAAACTTAGGTAAAAAGGAAACGAAACTTAGGAGTGAAACGATTGCAAATATAGGTATAAGCCAGCTACATTTTACCATTCATTTCGATTTATTTTTGATTTAACGCAGAAAAATTAAACTTCCCGATTTGTCCTTACCCTAGCGGGCTAAACGGTTCATTTTAAGTGTGTCCGCTAGGGTAAGGACTTTGATCAATCGGGAAGTCATTTTTTGCACACTACTAAGGCAGAAAAATTAAACTTCCCGATTTGTCCTTACCCTAGCGGGCTAAACGGTTCATTTTAAGTGTGTCCGCTAGGGTAAGGACTTTGATCAATCGGGAAGTCATTTTTTGCACACTACTAAGGCAGAAAAATTAAACTTCCCGATTTGTCCTTACCCTAGCGGGCTAAACGGTTCATTTTAAGTGTGTCCGCTAGGGTAAGGACTTTGATCAATCGGGAAGTCATTTTTTGCACACTGCATTAATACATAAAAAGCAGCAATGCCTTTGTGGCTGATTTTGACCCGCTGTATGACCTTGGCCATTGCTTCCAGCCGTGCCGGGTTCAATACAGAAGGCGTGAGGCTGCACACGATCAACTGGCCATTGGGCTGGAGTATGCGTAAACCTTCCTGAATCATTTTTTCTGCTTCCGCAGGGCTAACTACGGCTTGGCCTGTGGCCCTCAGAATCACTACATCAGCTTTGATCGCTCCCAAATCAAGCGCGTTGCCGACTTGAATATCGGCCTCAGGAAGCTTCTCAGCCGCTTTAGCCACCATTTCAGGGGCAATATCGCGCCCCATTAAATGAAGAGAAGGTTTCAGGGCATGCAATTGCTGCAAAACCAGCCCATGCGAACAAGCAACATCGATGACGGTCTGCACCCGACTCAACTGATCTTTCAGGTAATCGCAAATCAGGTCGCTTACCCATTGTTCATCGAGCATCATTTGCCCTAGTATTTCCTGCGCTTTTTGATTCCAGGCATCGACCTTGATGGTTTGTTGTGGCGGATAGGGCCAGTAGATGGCTTGTATGGATTCGAGCGTCGGAGGAGGGCACTTTTCACCCAATACGCTGATAATAGCTGTTTGTTGGGTGGGGTATTTGTGATCCATTTGATGGTCGAGCAGCTTAGCCCGAATATCTTGGGCAGCAATCAAGTTTTGCCCCTTGGTGGTGGCATAGTAGGAGGCTTCCTGGCTATAAAGCATGGCAAAGTTTTGGGGCAAAATGGTCTCCCAAATCAAGGCATCCAAGGGTACATTGGAAAGGTTTTCCTCAAAGCTTAACCCCCATTTCCGAAAATTGGACTCCAGCCCCGAATCCGGGTTAGATTGGCAAATTTTGTCTATCCATTTTTTAAAAACCAATGGCAGGTCTTGCAAGCTTTTTTGCAACACATCTGGTTGGATCGTTTCATCAGCAATCAACTGGGCTATCCGGTGCTTTTCTGCCGACTGACCCGCGTGCTGGCTCAAAAAAAGCCCTATGAGTATCCGGTTGGCGCCAATATTAAGCCCCCTTTCCCATTTGATGTCGGAAAAAAAGCAGCCCTCAGTTGCTAGGCCACGCACATCTGCTGCATCCAAAATAGCTTGCTCGATGATGCAATGGATAAATTGGGCTTCCTGGAGTTGGGCATGAGTAAAATCAGTTGCTTTGAAGATGCAATTGAAAAAAGAGCTACGAGATAAATCGGCCTCCCGGAAATTGGCTTTTTGAAAGCGGCAATTGGAAAAACGATAGGCTTTTATATCGCTGGAAGAAAAATCCGTTTGGAAGAAAAAACAGGCATCCATGGATTTGGACAAAAAAGCATCGCTCCGAAATCGGTTTCCCGGCAAGGCAGGAACGGCCAATTCTATTTGGGTTAGCGCTGTCCGAATTTCCGCCTCACTCCGCTTGTTCTTCATGCCATAGATTGCTTTAAGAGGGAATACACGCTGCTTATTCTTTGATAAAGTTGATCGTGAAAATGGGAAATTTCCATTAAAGTGTCAACAGATTGTACGGATGCAGCCCCATCAGTAGCCAGAAAGTCCATTTGCTGTTGGTGCCTACTTTCGTAATACGACCAACTATTTCTGTAATGACTGTACCAAAATAACCTGGCTCGAATAGCCATCAAGTGCCGAGCGGATTGAATCATATGATGAAACGCCTCCACTGCGTTTTCCAGCAGCTCCTCCAAGGAGAAAAAAGCGTCAGTTTTTATTTCTTGCTGCACGAGTAGTCGAAAATATTCCGTCAAGGATTGCCAGTCTTTATCCCGCAACCAAACGATGCCGTTGCGACCCAAGCCTTGCAAAATGGCGGCTGTGCCTGCTTGCGATTCGCCAGCTTTTGTCAAAGCAGCCAAATCAGCCATCAGGTTTTGTAAGTGTTGTATATTTCTGAACCAGGCGGCGGCTTCTTTGTTGGCATGCTTTTTATCAAAATCCCTCGAATGATTGGATTGAAGACATGTAAGTGCCTGTTGAAAGACCTCATCCAGCAAGGCGGAATGAGCCTCAGCAGGTAAACGGTTTTCCAACTGCTGCAGGTATTCACGAAATTGTTGTAGCTGCTGGTTTAAATCCCTTTCAGCCATCTCGGCAGTTGAACCCATGTTTTGAATACACTCCTGCAGCTTTTCTCGCATTAAGTTGCGGGCATTTTCCAGCGCTGCGTAATCTTCCAGCATAGATTTCACTTGTTGGCGAAAGGCCGCTAGCCATGTTTGCCTTTTCCCATCGTCTGTATCTGATTGTTGGATATGAAACCATTGCTGTTGGATGGCTACACAGTGCTTGAGTCTATCTCTATTTGCCTGCTCGATAATATCAACAAAGCCTTGTAAAAGATCCCCCTGCTCTCTGCTGATTGCTGGCCATTCTATTTTGGCCATCACCCTAGCCAGTGAATGGGCTTGCAATTGCCAAGTTAAAAATGCCGCATCAGCCTTCAAAGGCAAGCCGCAAAGCCAATTCAGGTATCGGCTGACCCATATTCTATGCCCACCCGGCGCAGGTGTCCTGTTTATATCTAGTATGCTTTCTGCCATTAATAAGGTATGCTCCCAAAAGGAGGTTGGCGAATCTATTTCCCGGACAGCCATAGCTGTCTTGATTTCGCTACAAAGTTGCACCTCTTTTACCGATGGATCAGCCGAATTGCTGAGCATCTGATACCGAAAACCATCTGCCAAGGTAAAAGCATCGCCTGTGGATTCATTGATGATATGCAGCACTCCGTAGAAATCCTCGCAATGGATTTGCAGGGAATGGAATGCCCGATCGCTTAATAGAATTTCAACAGGTTTGTCCTCAACGATGATCGCATGGGCCACGATAGTTATCTCATCGCCAGGTAATCGAATGGCATGCTCTGATTTCAACTGAAACAAGGGGCTGGACAAACACAATTTTGTAATTGTATCCGCTTCCGCAAAACAAAGATTTTCGGCTTGCAAAAGGTCTTTAAAGCCATAATAATTGCCTTTTGTATGGCGAATGATCTGGTGGTTAAAGTTTTTTTGAGTTGGCAACTCCAGGGGTAGATTGGGAAAAAGTATATCTGCTTTTGATCCGTACTTATTGAATAACAGTGCCTTAAAAATCCTGTTGCCCTTCATCTTTAAAGCGGGTCGGGTAAACCCCAAAATCTCGGACAGTTCAAATCCGACGGGAACCAGGTGCTCAAATGCTTGGAGGCGACCTGCTTGGGCGGCGCAATTAAAAATGCTATTGCTGCCAATGGCTGTATCCATCCAATGCCTAGCTGTTACACGTTCCAAAAAGGAATCATCCTGACTTTTGATGCACAAGTGACCGATTTGTGCGGCGTAGCCTGTTGTTTTTCCCGAAGAAACTTGAACTGGGGTGGTAAATTTTCTAAAGGACAGGATGGCTGCGCTATTGAATGAATCTTTGTGCTTTTGGTACAAGTTTTTTATGCTTGCAAAAACGGCTGCATCGTAGGCAAAAATTTGGTAAATCACATCGCCAGTGATGACCTTCGATACATAATGGGTGCCGTATTGATTAAAAAAGTCTATGAAGCGTTGAACGCCACTGGCATCCATCCCTTGCTGCCATTTTCCATCAGCAGCCTGATAAAAGGCACCGCCATTTAAAGCCGATTGTAGCTTTACCAGTTCCCTCCTCAGCGCATGGCTCATGACTTCATTTTTATAGAAAAGGGCATTGCTAAAGCCCAGCTTTTCAATGGCCGGATGGTTCAAGGTTTGGCTGATTCTGGAAAGTTTTAGTAAAGCATACTTGGTATCCGGTTTTCCCAGATCAATGCCCGTTTCCTGAAAAAACTGCCCCAGCGCGAGGGTTGATCGAAGGTCATCCGCCAATAAAGCGCCAACAGAAATGGCCGAGGCATCGCCAGCGTCCGCTAATACTTTGTAAGGGAATAACTTTTCAAATAAAACCTCTCTGGAATCACATAAGTCCAGTTGTAGCGGCCCCCAGGCACTTACTTCACCCGTGGTATCGATAGGAAATGGCAAAAATTCCTGTTTGGGAGAGGGATAAAACGGCCAATGCCCTGGGTCGGAAGCATGCCACACAGCTTTGAATCCATGCAATAAATTGGCGGTAGAACCGATGCAAAAAGAGGGAGCTGCTGGCATTATTCACGTTTAAATGAACAGAAAACATCAAATGGTACTGGCGTTTTTCAAAAGCTTATACTGTGGCTGCGCCCAATGTTTTGCAGCCTCTTTGACTTCCAGACTAGCACTGGTTCGCTTTCGTTCGCTGTCTTTTTCAAAGATTTGTGCCTTTTTATTTTTGGAATAGAATTGGCTGACCTCCAACATTGCATGGGCTTGTTTGCCGCTTATTGTTAGGCCAAAGTGTGGCGCGATCGCAGAAAAGAAAGCGCGGGGCAGATCGGCATAATCAACGGCCAATCCTTGTTGGCTGAGATTGGAAAGTGCAGCGCTTATCATTTGTGCAATGACCTTTGCGCCTATCTCTTCACGGGGCATTTTTTCAATATCAAGCGGGTTCAATTGCAATTGTTTGGCGAGGTATAGCGGCTTGTTGTGTTGATGGAGTCGCATCGAAAAGGGGCCTTTATCTTCCTCGTTTTCAAACCAGGAAGCCATGATTTCCAATGGATCCCGATATAGAAAAATCCAGGGTACATCTGGAAAAGCTTTCCGAATGATATCTAAATGAAAAATGGGAAATTCCTGAAATTTGATGAATAGCTTTTTTTTGCGGAAGCCCATCGAATGAGCATGCGCCAGCACGAGCGCTTTAAACCTTTTGGCGACTAATGCTTCATCTTCGCAAATCCATTCATTCTGAAATAAGATATTGGAAATGCCCGATGGCTCACTGATAACCAGTAAATCTTCCAGCACTTTCATCATTTGGGTCACTAAAGTAGAGCCACATCGGGAGAGGTGAAATATAAATCCACCTACGGGAATATGAGGCGTCGCAATGATGTGATGGAGTAAAGGATCGAGCAAGAAGCCCTTTGTCGCATAATCTGGTTTTTCTCCCATTCTGACCATCGGATCGGGCGCCATAAATGGGTTGTCAAATGCTTCCAGGGGGAGCGCTGCGAATTTTACGAAAGGTTGCTGGTTCAAGCGGGTTATCCTCACCGGGAAAAAGCCTGTCAAATCCGGCAAATCATGATAGGGATGCGGGCTATTCATGTCGTGTGGGTTGAAGGTCGTATAATGCATTGCGTTTACCAAACCTTCGGGTCTTAGTAAACGCAATGACTTAATGATCAATAACTTACAATACAGCTCCTCGACGATTATTCCTCCTCTTCAAACTGCGCCCGTCCGGAGCGATCAATCAAGGTGCTGCTGGCTTGCTGTACGCCCTGCATCACGATGTCCAATATGTTGACATGCGCGGGTTGGCTGGCGATGAAGAAAATGGTTTCGGCTACATCGCGGGCATTCAGCGGTTTAAAATCTTCGTATATTTTAGCCTTGTCGGCATCGCCATCAAAACGCACCAGCGCAAATTCAGTATCTTCTACATGAGCAGGCGATATTTGGCTCACTTTGATGCTGTGGCGCACCAGATCCAAGCGCATGCTGCGGGTAAGGGCATCGACGGCAAATTTGGTGGCGCAATACACATTGCCATCAGGGTAAACCTCCTTACCTGCCGTTGAACCGATGTTAATGATATGTCCCGATTTGCGGGCTACCATACCTGGTGCTACTGCTCTGGTCACGTATAGCAAGCCTTTTACATTGGTATCAATCATTTCCTCCCAGTGTCGCAATTCGCCTTCCTGTATGGGTGCTAAACCTTTAGCTTTGCCCGCATTATTGACCAAAATATCAATTTGCTGCCATGCTTCCGGCAGCGCTTTCAAACTAGATTCTACCGCCTCCTGGTCTCTGACATCAAAGTGCAGGGCGCATACCTCTGCGGAAAAATCATCTTCTAGTTCTTCTTTGAATGCTTTGAGTCGATCCAGCCTTCTTCCAGTGATGATCAGGCGGTAGCCCATTTCTGCAAATATGGCAGCCGTAGCCTGCCCAATGCCCGAAGTAGCACCGGTAATCATCACGGTGATGTCATTTTTGGGCATGGCCTCTTCTTCCTCTTCGGCTTCCAGGTGCTGCACCAATTGTTCGGCCTGTTCTTCCTTGTTACGGAGCAATTCTTCCAGGCGGTTGATGTTTTCTTTCAGCGCTTCGATGGTATCAAATCCCAGTCCCGCATGAACCGATGGCGCCGCACTGGTTTTTATCACTTTGGCCAAACCAAAAGCCTCGTCATTTTGTGGCGTTTTGAATTCAGGATTGATTTCTACGGATTTCAGATAGGCTTTCTGGGCTTTGCCCTTCTCCCCAATTTGGTGGTAAAACAGCGCCAGATCATAGTAGGCAAAAGGGTGTTGTGGCTGTAAGTCCAAAACATCTTTCAAGTAGCCGATGGCTTTTTTGGGTTTACCCAAGGATTCGCCCAATAAAAGGGCATAGCGGTACATGATTTCTGGGTTGCTCTCGTTTAATTTAGCGGCCTTTTTCAAATATTTAGCGGCCTGCTTTTGCTGGTCGGGGTATTGATCGGCTAAAATAACCCCCAAACGATAATAGCCATTGGGGTAATGCGGATTGAGTTCTACCAACTGGCTGTAATACGCCTGCGCTGCATCGTATCTGCCCCGAAGTTCTTCTAATTCGCCCAACAAGAAGAGGGCATCCGGATTGATCGGCGATTCCTGCATCAGAGGTTGCAGTATTTGCAAAGCGCCTTCTATATCCCGGCCTTCCTGAGCTACCATTACGCCATAATGGTAGCGCAGCAGCGTATTTTGGGGCTGATCTTCCAAAGATTGCGCCATGAAGGCCAAGCCCTTTTCCGTTTGACCGCTATTGAAATACTCCAGCGCTTCTTCTACCACAAGGGCTGTTTGGCTTTCAAAGTCTTCTTCCCCCTCTTCATCATCGTCGAATTCTTCGTCTGAGTCCTCTTCCTCCTCCACTTCATCCATATCAACCGGCATTGCCACCTCCTCTATCTCTTCCATCTCATCGCTTTCTTCCTCTGTGACCCCTTCGTAGTGTCCTTCTTCTACCGTACTGTCACCCGATCCAGATTGCCCGATTTCATCTGACATATCCAATACATCTTCTTCCTCCTCCTCTTGACCAAAATGCTGTAAATCGGCCCCATCCTGGGTTTGCAGTGGCATAGAGACGACCTCATCGCTTACCTCTGAGCCGTATGCCGCCAATTCTTCAGGCGTGGTAAGTTCCTCTTTTTCATCCGAATGTTGGCCCGCGCCTTCATCCGGCAATAATTCGATTCCAGGTATATCAGATAAATCTAGTTCTGGCTCAGATGGATCGGGGGTAACTATACTGGGTGTTGCAAAATCGGTAGTCAATACAGCTTTGCTTTTGAATTCCAGCCACTGCCCGTGGTCGTTGTTGAATTTAAAGAATGCTTCGTAATGGTTGGCCATGAGGTGCTCCAAAGTCATGTAATTGATTCCGCGCAGCAAACGCAGGTATTCCCCAGCCTCGCTGGATATTTCCCGCATGACCTTGAGGTGCGCGTTGAACTCTTCATCGTTGATGTCTTGCAATTGCCTTTTTTGTTTTCTCAAATCCAAGTACTGATCTTGCCAGTAATTGATGTACTGGATGATATCGCTGACTCTTTCAAAATTGGTCGCTACTGGTACCGCTGAACCATCGTCTTCGCGGATGATGCCGGGCGTGATAATGGGCAAAATCAAATGTCTTTTATCTTGAAGTAGCCGCAGGCCATGATTCATACACTGGGCTGATTTCAAAAAATTATCGCTGATCAGCAATAGGATGGGAAAAGACTGCTGAAGCAATTGATCAGACAAGGACGACTGAACGCTGGATCGGTTGCAGGGATAGTGCTGAAAACGATAAATCGATGGTTGGAGCTCCCGCTCGATTTTCTGGGCGAAGTCTTGGTTTTCTGCGTGATAAGCAATGGCAATGTTTCTGGTACTCATGTTTTTTATTTGATAGATTCTGCTAGAAGTTGGTTGATGAAAGTATCGAATTCTGTTTTAAACGCTTCGTACTCGCTGGTAGCAGGTCCCGAAAAACCCGTATGTATTTTTCTAACCTGTCCTTTTTTGTCTATAAAAATCAAGGTTGGATAAGACAATATCTGGTTGAGCATGGGCAGTGACTGGGCTGCTTCTTCTTTTTTGTAAGAACCCGCGTACAGTACCTCGTAAGGAATGTCCATGCGCTCTTTGTAGGTTCGCAGCACTTTTAGCGCTTTCTCTTGATCCTGATAGCGTTCAAAAGCCAAAGCGATAACGGCGATGTCTTTACCGGGGTGATTTGCCAGATAATCTTTTAAGAAAAGCGTTTCATCCCGGCAATTGGGACACCAAGTACCCATGATTTGGATCAAACAGACTTTACTCTGGAAAGCCGAATCAGAAAGAGAAATGGTCTTTCGCTGGGTATTCTGAAAGGAAAAATCCAACCGATCATAACCTTTTTTCAAAAACGTCAGCGAATCTGGATCGCTGAGTGTGAATTCTGAATTTCTGCGCCCCTCCCACAATGCCTTGTAATGGCTGCCCGAACGAAAGGAGCCGATCAGCGTGCTGTCTTCCTGAATTTTGGCTTCAAAAAGAAAAGCGTGAGAACCATCAAAACAAGACAAGTACAGCTTGTTCTCTTGGATGGTGCCTTCCAAAAAACGATAATCGCCCGTTTCAGTCAAAAAAGTACCCGTCAGATAATTGCCGTCTTGCTGAAATTCACCGATAGCAGGAAATGGCTTGTCGGTATCTACCTCAAACAACACCTCCCAACGACCGCTGACATCCATCACAGGAGTTTTGCGCAAGGTTGTAAAGCGGTAGTTTTGCCCTTGGTGAGCTACAAAAGGAATGCGATAATTCTCTTTGTAATTGACCACCCATTCGCCTTCAATGACATTGGCCTCGCAAGTAGCACGGATATAGGAATCAAACACCGGAAAATTGATCAGGATCGTATCTTTGGAAATGCGCTGGTCACGGCCTATTTTTATATCGTCCACCCGCAGGCGCTCCTCCCCATTGATGATATCGATGTAAAAATCCTGCTCATTCTCATAAATCACTTCAAATACAAAGGGCAGTTCTCCGGCTGTTACTTCCTCAAATTGCACATCAACCGCTTCTGGTATAGGTCTTCCTTCTGGATTGTCGATCCGGTACTTGGGATCCAACTGAAGGCTGGCACGCCAATACCCAGGAGCAATAGCTGTATAGGGATCATTAACGACCAAACAGCCGTCCAATAGTATTACTAGAAAGGCTAATAGTGTTAACGAAGGAATGGCATTCATTCTTATCATTTTTCTGCTTGCTTTAACGCTATGTAAGTATCAAAACCTAAAACACAAGCAGGTCTAATTGGTTTTCTCGCCCACAAAGTAGTTTTCCTTATACTTGAACAGCACATTAAAAGTAGTCAAACTGCCGTAAATCCGCGTGATGTACTGTTGCAAATTGACTTTCTCCTCGTCTGTCAGGTTACTGCTATTGATCCGCTGCTCCATCACGCGAAGGCGGTCTCTTAACATAACGATTTTGTGGAAAAAAGTTTCAATAGGAAGCTCTTTTGCTTTCAAATTGGGGTCAGAAGGTTGCAAAATGAGCATCCCTTTTTCCCAGCGATCGCCCAAGGGTATCTCTTCCTGTATCCCTGCGTAGGTTTTCAGGATTTTGATCAGCGATTTTTCTGCTTCCGTAAAGGTCACTTCCTCTTCGGGCGGCAGGGCTTCTACGATTTCCCATTTATCGTATTCTTTGCCCACCTGCTTGACCCCGTAAAGCATAAAACACACATCGTACACCATTTTGTGCAAACGAATAATGACGCCATCGCCAAAAGCCGGATGGCGTACCCTCGAACCAATGCCTAATGTTGTTGTTGTCTCACTCATTTTTGTATAAATCCAGGTTTATTTCATTTTCAGTTTTGGCGATGATGGTTGACACCGACATATCGCCTGTCACATTTACTACGGTACGACACATGTCTAGGATTCGGTCAACGGGAAAAATTATAGCAATCCAGGCCGGATTTAACTCTACGGACTGCAAAACTACGATCAGCATCACCAAACCGGCGCTCGGTACTGCCGCCGAACCGATAGATGCCAACGTAGCAGTGACCACAATGACCAATTGTTGGGACAGGGTCAAATCGACCATGTGCATCTGTGCTAAAAATACAACGGCTACGGCCTGATAAAGGCTGGTACCATCCATGTTGACGGTAGCGCCTATCGGCAAAACAAAATTCGTAACATTACTGGAAACCCCCAAATTGTCGCGCACACATTCCATCGTAACCGGCAGCGTAGCCGCACTAGAGCTGGTTGAAAAAGCCAAGAACTGCGCCGGGCTGATTCTTTTGAAAAATGTGCCGTAATTCAGCTGCTTGACGAACATCCGAACCAAAATCGGATAAAACACAAAAATCATGATGGCCAGTCCAAGTGCCACAACCACGGAATAACTAAGGAGTGCTTTAAAAATCTCAATTACCTCTCCGAGTGTACCCGCCATTTTGGAAATCACGCCTGCCATGAGCGCAAAAACAAAAAAAGGAGCAGCTTGCATCACCATTTCCACCATTTTCAGGAAAACCTCATTGATGCCATTGACGAGGTTGATGACCGGCTGGGTGGTTGCTTGGGGCAAAAACAGGAGGGTGATCCCAAAAAAGATGCCAAAAAAGATGACCTGTAACATTTTTTTGCTATCCGTCAGCGCTGCAAAAATATTATCAGGAACAAAATCGACGAAGAACTGTAGAGGGCCGGCGTCTTTGAAGGACTCAGCGTCTTGCATGCGGCTTTGAACCACATCGCTGGAGCTTTCCCCCGCCGCCGCCGTCGTGGCATCTGCTATCATATCTGCATATTTGGGGTCTTGCAGCAGGTGCTTATTGTCTAAGATTTCTGCTTCTCCGGTATTTTGTACCCATATTTCATATTTGATACGGTTTTTTATGCGCTGATTTTCTTCGATATAGCTGCCGGGCTGCAAAATATTGACCAATAACAATCCCAAGCCAACTGCTGCCACGGTGGTCGTGATGTAGGCAACCAATGTTTTAATACCCATACGCCCCAATTTGGAAGGATCGGGCAAGCTGGAAACGCCGCTAATAATGGAAAACAATACCAGTGGTACGGCGATGAATTTGAGTAAACGAATAAAAATAGTACCAAAAGGATCAATCCAGTCTTGGGTAAATTTGTTCCAGCCAAAAGCGCTGGAAAGTAAAGAATAGATAATACCTAATGTGAGACCGATGATGATCTGCCAATGTAATGCTAGTTTTTTCATGGATGTGCGTGGTTGGATAAAATCAGCCCAAAATAGATAAATTCTGAAACTTGTACGCATTTGTAGTGTGCAAAAAATTACTTCTCGATTTACTAAAGTCCTTACCCTAGCGAACACACTTAAAATGAAACGTTTAGTCCGCTAGGGTAAGGCCAAAATCGGGAAGTTAATTTTTCTGCGTTATTTGTACCAAAAATACGAGGCTGCACCGTCTATTTTTTACCTACTTTTGCGCGATGAAATGGCAAAATGACCTTTTTATCAGGACGGCATTGGGCGAAGAAGTGGAACGCCCCCCTGTGTGGCTGATGCGGCAAGCAGGTCGTATTCTACCCCAATACCGGGAACTGAGGGCCGGATTGGGCGACTTCAAGGAATTGGTCAAACGACCGGATTTGGCGGCGGAGGCTACCCTACAGCCCTTGGACGAACTAGGGGTGGATGCGGCCATCATTTTTTCCGACATTTTAGTCGTACCAGAGGCGATGGGGCTGGATTATGAGATGGAAGAACGAATTGGCCCTGTTTTCCCAAATGTCATTACCGACGCGGCCACTGTGCGCGCCTTGCGAAGTGGAACGGATGCTGCCGACCAGTTGGAATATGTTTATCAAGCCCTCGCAATAACCAAGCAGCGACTCGAAGCTCGTGTGCCACTCATCGGCTTTTCCGGCACGCCCTGGACCCTGCTCGCCTATATGGTAGAAGGTAAAGGCAGCAAAACATTCTCCAAAGCCAAAGCTTTTTTATATCGGGAAGAACACCTGGCACATGCGCTACTAGACAAGCTCACCGACACCATTATCGCTTATCTAAAAAGGCAAATTGCTCACGGTGCCGATCTGGTACAGCTTTTCGATTCTTGGGCGGGGATACTGAGCCAGGAACAATACCGAAGCTTTTCTGTTCCTTATATCCGACAAATATGCGCGGCCATTACGGAAGTGCCGGTTACTGTTTTTGCCAAGGGCGCCTGGTTTGCCTTGGAAGATTGGGCGGATACGGCCTGTGAGGTGGTGGGGTTGGATTGGACGATGTCGCCCGTGAACAGCCGACAGCAAATCGGGCCAGACAAAATTTTGCAGGGCAATTTAGATCCCTGCCAATTGTACGCCAGCGAGGAGGCTGTAGCCACGGCTACACTTGATATGTTAGATCAATTTGGCAGAAGGCATATTGCCAATTTAGGCCACGGTGTGTACCCCGATACTCCGCTTCCTGCGGTCAAGTCATTCGTAAACACGGTGAAAAACTATCGCTATCCGATCGCATAATATTTGACTTTTTTTTTAGGTATTTACTTTGATTTCCTGTCGGAAGCGTATTTTTGAAGTTCTTTTTCCAACAAAATTGCAAATATGGGTTGGTTCAAACGCCTAAAAGACGGTATTCAAACAGCTACTCGCAACAAGAAAGAAGCGCCAGAGGGGTTGTGGTACAAATGTGAAAGTTGCAAAGAAGCCTCGACGATGAAGGAGATGAAGGAGAATTTCTACAAATGTCCTCATTGCAATTACCA
The DNA here is from genome assembly GCA_937864265.1 of uncultured Saprospirales bacterium. Lineage (GTDB taxonomy): Bacteria > Bacteroidota > Bacteroidia > Chitinophagales > Saprospiraceae > CALMIR01. Next base: position 63,281 of record CALMIR010000079.1, read on the forward strand.
CACCCGTATCAATTCTTTCGATTATTTCAGCCTATTATTCGATGGCCCTTATGAGGAATTGTTCATCGATTTGGTATCTAAGGATCACCTGCATTTCACCGATTTAAAAGCTTACCCCGATCGATTGAACGAAGCGTATCGCAAAACCCAATTATCAGACGCCATAGCGGTAGCGCACGGCAAAATCAACCGCCGCCCGCTTATCGTTGCCGCGATGGACTTCAAGTTTATCGGCGGCTCTATGGGTTCGGTCGTTGGGGAAAGGATTGCCCGAGCCATTGATTTCGCCCGTCAAAACCGCACGCCCCTGCTCATCATTTCCAAATCGGGTGGCGCTCGCATGATGGAATCGGCCTTTTCGCTGATGCAAATGGCCAAGACCTCGGCCAAGCTTTCTCAATTGGCCAAAGCCGGTGTGCCGTATTTTTCCATGCTCACCGATCCCACTACGGGCGGTGTAACGGCTTCCTTTGCCATGTTAGGCGACATTAACTTCGCAGAACCCAAAGCATTGATCGGCTTTGCAGGGCCGCGCGTCATCAAGGAAACCATCAAGCGCGACCTGCCGGAAGATTTCCAGACTTCCGAGTTTTTGCTGGAGCACGGTTTTCTCGACTTTATCGTTGACCGCAAAGATTTGAAAGAAACGGTGTCAGATATGGTATCTTATTTTGACCCTCAGAAAATGGACAAAAGCAAAATGCTGGAGGAGTAGCTTTAGCTCATCGTCCGCTTTACCGCTTTCAGCCAACCTTCATAGAGTTCGACCCTGCGCTCGGCAGCCATTTGAGGTTCAAAAGCTTGATCGAGGTGCCATTTTTCCGCTAATTCATCGGCTTGCCAAAATCCTGCTGCCAGTCCTGCCAAATAGGCGGCCCCTAATGCCGTTGTTTCTGTGACGGATGGACGTTCCACGACGACATCCAGTACATCGGCTTGGAATTGCATGAGTAGGTTATTGGCGCTGGCACCGCCGTCAACCCGCAATCGGTTCAAAGCCACACCCGAATCTTTCACCATGGCCTCCAATACATCGCGGGTTTGGTAGGCCAGCGATTCGAGGGTTGCCCGTATCAGGTGGGCTTTTGTGGTACCTCGGGTAAGGCCAAAAATAGCGCCCCGAGCGTACATGTCCCAATACGGCGCTCCCAGTCCGGCAAAGGCTGGCACCACATAAACGCCATCGGTATGCGGCACTTTCATGGCGAAATATTCGGAATCAGGCGATTCGTCGATGATTTTAAGGCCATCGCGCAACCATTGAATCGCCGCACCTGCTATGAACACACTGCCTTCCAGCGCATAAAGGGGCTGTCCATCCAAGCCACATGCCAGGGTGGTCAATAGGCCATATTGAGAAGTGACCATTTCTTCTCCTGTATTCATCAGCATAAAACAGCCGGTACCATAGGTGTTTTTGGCCATCCCCCGCTCATGGCAAGCTTGCCCGAAAAGTGCTGCCTGCTGATCGCCTGCTATGCCCATAATGGGTACTTTTTCGCCCAATAAAGCCGACACGGTATCGCCAAAATGGGTACTCGAAGCTTTGACCTCAGGCAACATAGATGCCGGAACAGCCAGCACATCCAGCAAATGGGCATCCCATTCCTTCGTTTTGATATTGAACAACAGCGTTCTGGAGGCATTGGTATAATCGGTAGCGTGAACGGTTCCCCCGCTTAGTTTCCAGACGAGCCATGTGTCCACCGTACCAAAACAAAGCGTTCCAGCTTGGGCTTTTTCGCGTGCACCCGGTACTTCGTCCAGTATCCATTTTATTTTCGTTCCTGAAAAATAAGCATCCACCACCAGTCCGGTATTGGCTTTGATGTAAGCTTCGTGTCCGGCGGCTTTCAAGTCATCGCAAATGCTTGCCGTGCGTCGATCTTGCCAAACGATGGCGTTGTAAATGGGTTCCCCGGTTTCCCTATCCCACACAACTGTGGTTTCCCGTTGGTTGGTGATGCCAATAGCGGCCAATTGGGTGGCTGTTATGCCTGCCTTTTTCAAAACCTTTTGAGCAACAGACAATTGAGACTCCCAGATTTCCTGCGGGTTGTGTTCTACCCAGCCGGGCTGCGGGTATATTTGGGTGAACTCCATTTGTTCAACAGCCACTATCTGGGCTTCTTTGTTGAAAAGGATGGCACGCGAACTTGTAGTTCCTTGGTCGAGGGCAAGAATAAAAGACTTCATAATTATTTTTTAGACAGCTTTAAACCATTAGCAGGGTAATATCATTCTATACTAGATTCCCAAATATACCTTTTCTTGAAAAAACAAGGCTTTTTTTGATGATAATCCACCAAATTCCCTTTGATCGCATTGATCAAATAGCACCCAGAGACAAAGCGTATGCCCTTCAAGCCCCTGAATTGAGGTCTTTTTACAAATATCCGCCATCGCTGGAAGGCTTCGGCGCTGCTATTCAGGATAAATCGAAGGAGGCCCTTCGCCGGGATTTACTGGTAAAGGTTTTGAAAGAACAGTACCAGAACATACCTACATCGGAGCAGGTAAAAGCTAATATCGAGCGGCTGGCTGATGACAATACCTTTACCGTGACGACGGCCCACCAGCCGAGCTTGTTCACCGGGCCATTGTACTATATTTATAAAATCATATCGACCATAAAACTGGCTCAACAACTGACGGAGCATTATCCCGCTTATCAGTTTGTGCCCATTTTTATCACTGGAGGGGAAGACCACGACTTTGAAGAGGTCAACCACCTGCACCTGTTTGGCAAGACCATAAGTTGGGAAAGCGGCGAAAGCGGCTCGGTAGGCATGATGAAAAGCGAAAGCCTGGCGACTGTTCTGGAAGCCGTAAAACAGGTGTTGGGATCGTCCGAAAACGCCAATAAGATCAGTGCTGTATTGGAAGCTGCTGTCAGCGAGCAAGCATTTTATTCCGGTACCGCCCGCCAATTGGCGGATGCGCTTTTTCAAACCTATGGGCTGGTGCAATTGGATGGCAACCACGCGGCATTGAAACGCAGCTTTATCCCCATCATCAAAGAAGAAATATTCCAGCAAGTATCCAAACCGCTGGTGGAGGCGACAGTTGCCCAATTGGAGGCGCTGGGTTTTTCTGAACAAGCTTTTCCCCGAGAGATCAACTTTTTCTACCTGATGCCCGGCTTGCGCGAAAGGATTGTTTGGACCGGCGAATTTTACGAAGTGTTGAATACGGAATGGCGCTTTAGTCGGGAATCGCTGGAACAGGAAATCGAACAATACCCGGAGCGGTTCAGCCCCAATGTGGTGATGCGCCCGCTTTATCAGGAGTGGCTATTGCCCAATCTGGCCTATATAGGGGGCGGCGGTGAGCTGGCTTACTGGCTGGAGCGCAAAAGCCAGTTTGAACACTTTGGCATCAATTATCCGGTGCTGGTGCGGCGCAATTCGGTGCTATGGATAGACGACACCCATGCCCAAAAGATGGAAAAACTGGGGCTAGGCGTTGAGGCGCTGTTTGAGGAAACCGAACAACTCATCAAAGATTACGTCAAAAGCCAAACCGAACACGAATTGAGTTTGGAGGAGGAAAAGGATCACTTGACGCAATTGTACCAATCGGTAGAGGCCAAAGCCAACTCGATCGATCCCACTCTGGCAAAGGCCGTTGCTGCCGAAGCGACTAAACAATACAAGGTGTTGGAACAATTGGAAGGACGCCTGATGCGGGCAGAAAAGCTAAAGCACGACACGGCGATCAACCAAATCCGCAGCTTGAAGGAAAAACTTTTTCCGGGCAACGGCTTGCAAGAAAGGAAAGACAATTTTATCCCCTTTTACCTGAAATACGGGGCCTCCTTTTTTGAAGTTCTGATGAAAGAGTTGGAACCCCTGCAAGCTGAGTTTGTGGTGGTGGTAGATGGGTAAAAGGTATTTTTATCTAAACTTAGATTTTTTAATGATCGCTACAGAACAAGAAAATTAAAAGCATTGAATCAATTTTTACTGTATTTTTGTTATTAGTAGTACAAAATGCATTATTTTACTGCAAATACACAAAATGGTAGCGATAAATGAACCTATTGGTGGATTCGTGGCACTAGCTAACTTGGAAAAAGGTTTATTCGCTCAAAGATCTATTGAGCAAGAAGTAGCCAATTTAGTTGATTTGATAAGTATCCGAATCAAAGAGAAATCTGTGGAAGAAGTAGCCGATAGTTTATTTGAAAAACTATTTGACCTTCGAATTGATTTAATCAAATGGCTATTAGAAAGTAAGAAAGACCTCAATTATTATCTTGCGTCTTTAAATAAGCATATCACTGTTAATCTTCAAATAGCACCATATTCCGATTTAGCAGAAACGATCTCCTCTGTTCTTTTGGCGTACAAAAAAATAATTACTCCATTATTTGAATCCTTACCTCTTTCACTTGAGGGCTTTGTTGAATCCATCCAAAAGGGAAAACTAGAATACGATACATTCAATTTATTTTCTATTCATCCTTCGCCACAAATTAGATCTTTGAAGAATTGGATAGATTTATCATTACAATTGGATTTAGGGTTAATTTTGGCTAATTTAATCCTTACCGATCAAGTCCAAATACCTAAAAAAAGAATCAAGTCTGAGATAGTTGAATTCCTTCTTAGTAAAATCACAAAATTTGGAGCCTATTCTATTTTCACGGGATTTTGGATTCCTGACGCTGACGACCATTCGATTTTAACCAATAGAATGAAAATTTTTTCCGCTACCCTAGAATTAGATAACAAAATATTCTATCGAACTTCAAAAGAAGGTCTATTAAAAATGGTTAACAATTAAGGATGTACCCGATTCATCTGAGCAAAAAGTCCATCGAGGATATCTTACTTTTAAAAAAAGAAAACCCAAAGTATCCTTCAAAGCTCTGGGAACTTATTCTAGATATATTCAAGAACCCATTTGATGGGCTTGGTCAACCAGAACCCTTAAAAGGAGACCTTCAGGGTTGGTGGTCAAGAAGAATAACCGAAAAGCACCGATTGATTTACAGAATAGAAGATGACAGTTTAGAAATCGCCTCTTGCTTCGGGCATTATGGTGATAAATAATATACTGAGTAGCTTACAAAAAACTACTTCCCAATTGATCAAAGTCCTTACTATAGCGGACACACTTAAAATGAACCGTTTAATCGGGAAGTTAATTTTTCTGCATTACTGAACCGATCTTTTCCTACCAATTGCCCCCAAAATTGTCGCATCTTTTGCCCCCTCGTCGCGTCATTCCGCCCTTGCGACTATTTTTAAACATCCTGCGACCTAGTTAAAAGCAAGCTACGTCCGCCTACCCACATCTTTGCATCGTCAACCAACTACATTCACCTTCAACTTTTGAAAGCCATGAATTCTACTAATTACCTGATGATGCACCTGGTGTTTTTCATGATCCTGGCAACTGGCATTAGCCTTACACCGATGCTTTTTGAAGCCTGTTCGACGCTATGCAGCTTGATCGAAAATGGCTACTCAGATCTGTCACGCGAAATAGGCAGCCTATATCCCGGTCATCCATAAGCTCATCCCCACTTTTATCAATCAAAAAAATCATTTCAAATGGAAAATCAAGTATCAAAACTTCAACAAAATGTCTGGTCAGCTTGCCTGATCCTGGCTCCTGCATTGATCGTGGCAGCGCAGTTTTTCTGGAAAGACGGAGTAGTAACCGCTACTGCTGGCGTCATTCAGGTGCTAGCTTTCACTTGCTGGATTTTTGCCTTCCAGGGCATGTTCAATGCCCTAAAATCCGATATGCCACGCTATGCTGTCGTTGGATTTGTGATCGCCGTATATGCATGCATCGGGGGCAACAACTTTGGTGTGGACGGCATTTACGCTGAAGCTATGGGCATTACAAGCTTAGAAGAAGCAGACCAATTGATCCAACAAATCGGATTTCCCAGCGCTATTTATCTTTTTATTCCTGGTACTCTTTTTCCATTGAGCTTATTGCTCTTGGGCATTCAGCTGTGGAGGACGAAAAAGATAAGTACCCTCGCGGGGCTTTTATTATGTGTGGGCGCGGTGTGTTTCCCGCTCAGCCGCATTCCGCGCATTGACCTACTGGCGCACATAGACAACCTGCTCTTATTGGCCGCTCATGTGATGATTGCCCTTGAGCTTTTCGGGAAACGCCAATCGGCCGCCCGTCTGGCAACCATCTAAGTAGTGTGCAAAAAATTACTTCCTGATTTATTGAAGTCCTTACCCTAGCGGACACACTTAAAATGAACCGTTTAGCCCGCTAGGGTAAGGACAAATCGGGAACTTAATTTTTCTGCTTTACTAAGCATACATTTTACCAAACTTTAATCTTTTCAAATCATGAAAACAATTCCTTTTTTCTGTTTTTTGAGTATTTCCGTGTTCGCATCATTCGTAGCGACCGCCCAAAGCGAACTTTCAACCGATGAAACCACCATTCATCAAATCGTCCAAAATATGCAGGACGGCTGGAATAATAAAAGCGGGGAGCAGTTTGCCGCCCATTTTTCCAATGATCATTCTTACGTAGTTTGGAATGGCATGTACATGCCTCACGTCGATCGGAGTAGCAATGCCCAAGTCCACCAGAGCCTTTTTGATGGGCCATACAGGTCTTCATTCATCATCATTAAAGTGGACAACCTGCGCTTTATCCATCCTGATGTGGCAATGGTGCATACTCTAATCAATAGTAGGGAGGGCGATTCAGCAGCGCCACTCTACCCAGAACTTGTGGCCACCATACTTATGGTTAAAAATGGCAATGAATGGGAAATTGTCTCCTTTCACAACCTTAACATTGAATACGATCAATTGCTGAGAAAGCCGGAGCCAACGGATGAAGAAAAACTGGCTTTAGCCAAGGAAAATTATCCGGGTTGGTACCGTTAAGTAGTGTGCAAAAAATTACTTCCCGATTTATTGAAGTCCTTACCCTAGCGGACACACTTAAAATGAACCGTTTAGCCCGCTAGGGTAAGGACAAATCGGGAACTTAATTTTTCTGCTTTACTAAGTTTTGAACGACCAGTAACAGTTGTGTCGGCTTTTTAAGCGCTGGCACAACTGCATTTATAGTAATTTCCTATCTTTATCATCAAGAAATATTGCCATGAAACGATTCATACCCATTTTCCTACTGGTTTTGGCAAATATCCTGGTAGCACAACCTGATAGCCTTTTAAAAATTGAAAATCATTTACAGGTTAATCTTTTGGATAAATGGGTTCAAGTGTTCGAAGACAGCACGGAAACATTGACCTTTGAAACAGTCAGACAAGCATCGTTTCAAGCAAACTTTCTTCCATTAAACAACCCGACTCCAAGCAACAAGCCCCATCGAGCTTACTGGCTTAAAACCCGTTTTATAGCCGCTGATAGCTTGAATGACTGGTTGCTGTTGTTGAAAAACCCCACCTATGAAACATGGACCAACCGATCCGTTTATACAGCTGGCAATCTCTATGTTGATGCGTATTTGGTAAAGGCTAATGGCGAATTCACCCACCTCCAAGATGGGTTCAACGTTCCGAAAAGCAAGCGTTCCTACTATCAGCAACCCCTACTCAATACCTTTCCCTTTTCTTTAGCCAAAGGTGACACGCTAACGGCTTTTATTCGGGTACATAACCCCAATGATGATTCGGCTGGGCTTTTGATGGAACTACGCCCCCAAGCTTTGGAAATTCCATTTGGGCGATCGGCCTTTAACTTTTCTTCGGGTGTCTGGATCGGGGTTACCTTCATTTTGGCATTGATCTGCTTTTTCTTTTTTCTGGCAGATCGGGATGTCTCCAACCTGTATTTCAGTCTATTCAGTTTTTGCCTGATGCTTCACTATAGTATCCTACATCCAGAGGTTTTATTTGTCAGTTGGTTTATTCCGGAAAAGCCCTGGCTCGCAGAGTATAGTTGGATGTTATTGACCAGCGGATTATTTATTTTATTCATCCTGTTCGGACGATCATTTGTCAATCTGAAACAGCAATCGCTGTTATTAGATAAAGTATCGTTGGGTTTGGTTGTCATTATTTTTTTGTCCACAGTTACATCTATGCTTAGCTATGGTTTTTCTTGGGGAATTAATTTGTCATGGGTGGGTATAGTCACGATGCTGATCATGATAATACTAGCTTTGCGTATCGGCTTTTTTCCGGGACGCCTAAACAAAATTTTTGCACTTGGTGCAGTCTGTCTGATGTTGTTCTCCGGTTTAGGTTTTTTACACAGTGCGGGTTACTTTAAGCTTTTTCTACCTTGGCCCATCGGGCAGATGGGGCTGATGGTCATTTATACCTACGGCCTCGCCTACAAGCTGCAGCTCAAAGAAAGAGCCAGATCAGAAGCCCAGCGGGTAATCGAATTGGACGCCGTAAAAAGCCGTTTCTTCGCCAATATTTCTCATGAATTTCGCACCCCGCTTACGCTCATTCTGGGGCCTCTGAAAAAAGCACAGGAGCAAGTGCCGGTGAGCGAACAAGAAGCACTATTTGAAAATGGAACAGCAGAGATCCACCTGCCAGTTCAGCACATCAGCATGATGCGGCGCAATGCCGAACGCCTCGGTCAACTCATAGATCAGCTACTTGATCTTTCAAAATTGGAAAACGGCAGTATGAAACTGCAACTAGCGGAAGGCGATCTGGTCGCTTTTTTACGCGCAATGATTTTGAGCTTTGAAAGCCTGGCCGAGCGGCGTCAAATACACTTCCAAACAGCTTTTCCAGCATCCAGCGAATTGACCTTTTTTGATCGAGATAAGCTGGAAAAAATTATCGTCAACCTCCTTTCCAATGCCTTCAAATATACCCCCGAGAAAGGCAAGGTTTCTGTGAAAACGGTATTGGAAAAAGGCCGTCTAAAGGTAAGTGTGGAAGACAGCGGCCCTGGTATTTCTGACGAAGAATTGGACAAGGTTTTCGAGCGTTTTTATCAAGTTGAAGGCACAGAGACCCAAGGTACAGGCATTGGCTTGTCTTTGGTCAAAGAGCTGGTAGAACTACACCGCGGACAAATAACGGTAGAAAGCGCACCCGGGAAAGGCAGTATTTTCAAAGTCAATTTGCCTATCACCAAAGCAGCTTTCAATGAAAATGAAATCGTTGTAACTGATACCTCCAACAGGCTACTGGTACCATCCGTATCCCCAGTACTGCTAGACGCCTCGTATGGAGCTAACCAACCAGCTTTTCAAACCAATAATAGCCATCCCCTATTGCTCATCGTAGAAGACAACCCCGACCTGCGCCGCTTTATAGGCGAAACGATGGCCCATGAATACCAGATACTGACGGCTGAAAATGGAAAACTGGGCTTTGCTGCGGCGCTCGAACATACCCCCGATCTCATCGTCAGCGACGTGATGATGCCTGAAATGGACGGATTTGAGTTGTGCCAGTACCTCAAAACCGACGAACGAACCAGCCATATCCCAGTCATTTTGTTAACCGCTAAAGCAGGCCAACAACACAAAATCGAAGGGCTGGAAACGGGTGCGGACGACTACTTGACCAAGCCTTTCGATGAAACCGAACTGCTGGTTCGAGCCAAAAATCTGGTAGAGCAAAGAAAAAAACTGCGGGATCAGTACGATAGAGGCGCAGTACTGATGCCTGGTAAAATAAGCGTTACCTCTGCCGATGAGCGCTTTTTGAAAAAAGTATGCGAAGCCATTGAAGCCAATATGGACAACGAGTTTTTCTCGGTAGAAGACCTGGCCAGCGCCGTTGCTTTTAGCCGCAGTCAACTCCACCGCAAGCTAAAAACCCTGACAGGCAAAAGCCCTACCGATCTCATCCGGGAATTCCGGCTCACTCGCGCCAAGGAATTACTGGAAAAAGGCCACGGCAATGTATCAGAGGTAGCCATAGAAGTAGGCTATAGCAGCTTATCCTATTTTACCAGAAGTTTTAAGGCAGAGTTTGGGGTGCTGCCCAGTGAAGTGTGAAAGGAATGGGTGGTTCATAGCGAATCACCCCTACGCCGCTACCAGCCAACCTTTTTGCTCAAATAGCTGTACCACATCGTGCCGAAAGTGGGGCATGTCAAAGTCGGGTATTTTTTTGGTGGCGAGCAGGTCAATGGCTTGCAAATACGTGTTGGCCACCAAGCTTTTGAATTCGTCCAGGCTTGCATCCATCGCTTGCTGATAATCCATCCGAACTTCTGCATCCATCCGTTTTTTCTTCTTGACGTAGCGAAATTTGGTAGGAAAAAATTCGCGGGGCTCTATGATGACTGTAAAGTTGAATACCTCTATACCTAAGCCATAATCGGAGAAATTGAGCGCATGATTGAGCATGTGATTCATAGAATATATGACGATGCATTTATCCATTGCTACTTCTCGCCATACTCGGGAAGTAGCTGAAAAAGGTAACTCTGGTGATAAAGTATGCATAATTTATCTCAATATGGTCAAAAATAACAATTCAAAACACTGGTTTTATCTTACTGCCTCCTATTTTTCTCATATAGTCAGCTATCATTGCGATTTCCAGGAGGACGAATCAAAGGAGAAGCCCTATTCAAGTTTTCTGGTAAAATAGGGTACGCATAGATTTTCCTTTTTTCTTCTTTTAAACATTCAGCATAATTCCCAAAAAATTGATCAATATACTGTAAACGTACATCTGGATACTGACCTCTATAACGTCCTGCTTCTCCTTTTCTAGTTACCCCATATTTCCAAATATGGCCGACTTTCAGATAAATTGTCGTTGCCTTACCGGGGCAACTAAAGCATGGATAATCGCCATCAACAGAGGCAATAAGCGCATATTGTACTGCATCATCTATCTCCTCCAACTCCTTATCCAGTTTCTCTTTACGCCAAGGCGCCAATTCCCGCTTACCATCCCGAATCACTACAAAATCCTCATAGGCTTTACTTTGTTGCTTTGTTAAAAACCACACGGTGCAGCCAGCAACGACGGCTACTGCCACCAGCCATAAAATGTTGTATCCCTTTTTGGTCGTTAAAGACCTGGCGTTTTTTTTGCTTTCAAAGGTTGCTTTAGTAGGGGTTTTTACCATAGGGTATTGTTTTGTTGCCTCAAAAGGCAGAAAACAAAGCTACAAAAAAAAATCCAATTAAGCAATGCCTGCCAACTCTGATATACGCCCCATCAAGGCGGCCAAATGCTGTTCGTTCGTATTCGGATTGATGAGGGTAACACGCAGATAATGCCGACCGCGAATATTGGTTTGAACGATATAAAAGGTGCCTTCCTCCAGCAAGGCTTGCCGGATAGATAAGTTGAGCGCGTCATTCTGGGCTTCATCCTCATGCGGGTGTACGCGAAAACAGACGATGTTGCACTGGGGCGGGCAGGCCATTTCAAAAGCCGGATGTGCGGCTAGCATGCTGGCAAAACGCTGGCTCAACGCCATCATCTGGTCGAGATAGCTTTCAAAAAAGGCATCGCCATACTGGTGCATCAAGCGGTATATCTTGATGACCATCATGGACTTGGTGCATTCAAAGGTGCGTTTGCCCATATTGTACCATTCCTGCTCGGTTTGGCTGCTCCACAGGTAATGCGCCTTTTGGGCAAATGTCTGATAACTGTGCCGCCCATTTTTAAAGACCAGAGCCGTCGTAATGGATGGGGTCATCATCATTTTGTGGAAATCGGTGACCACCGAATCCGCCATCTCAATGCCATTCAACAGTTCCTTGTGCTGTTTTGAAAAAACAAAAGCCCCGCCGTGCGCTCCATCCACATGAAACCAAAGCTGGTGTTGCTGGCAAAATTGGCCTATGGCCTCTAGGTCGTCAAATGAACCCGTGGAGGTCGAGCAAGCGCTGCCAACTACGGCGATGACTTCTTTACCTTCCGCTTTGGCTTGTTCATAGTACTCCTCTAACAATTCTGTGCGCATACGAAATCGGTCGTCAGATGGGATTTTGATGATGCCTTCGCTGCCCCAGCCCATGATGCGGGCAGCCCGATCCACACAATAGTGGGCTTCTTCGGATACCAGTAGCGCCAGGCGGCTGTTAGAACCACTCTCCCATACCTGATCCTTGGCTTTAACCTGACGCGCTGCGAGCAGTGCCGTAAGATTAGCCAAAGTACCTCCCGAAGTGATAATGCCTTCCGCCTCCTCGCCAAAACCGATTTTTCGAGCCAGCTTTTTCAGAATAGCCCTTTCCATGGGCGTCCCCACCATGCCCATTTCATACACAGCGCCGCCGTTATTCAGCAAACTGTCCACCAGGGCAGCTAAAGCAGCTTCCGGTGCTACGCTGCACACCTGATGCCCCATGTAATTGGGGTGGTGTACAGCGATTGCCCGGTTCAGCACTTCCTGAAAAAAGTCCATACTGGACAGCTTTTCAGGAGACTCCGCACTGAGTTGGTTTTCCCAAAACTCAAATGCCCCATCGGGGCGATCAAAGTATATGGTTTTTGGCCGCTGTCCCGATTGTACATGCTCCAGGTGATTCGCTAATAAATCGATCAATTGGTGACCGGTTTTTCTGAAATTTTCCGGGTGATAGGCCGCTTGAAGCAGTTCGTCCATTTTTTTACAGCAAAAAACGTATTTTGACGCTAAATTCAGGCACAAATTTTCAAAAATGACGCAAGAAGAATACCTATCCTACGACGGCCTGGGCTTGGCACAATTGGTAAAAACCAAACAGGTAAAAGCCATCGAGCTGGTTGAGCAAGCCATTCAAAGAGCAGAAACCGTCAATCCCAGCATCAATGCCATCATCCACCCACTATACGATATGGCCAAAATGATGGCCGAAACAGCCGATCCGGATAGCCTTTTTGCGGGTGTACCCTATCTTTTTAAAGACCTTGAAATTCATATAGCGGGGGTACCTATGCGTTCGGGTTGCCGGGGCTACCAGCATTTCATTTCCGATGTGGACAGCCATATTACCACGAGTTGTAGAAAAGCCGGGCTGTCCTTTTTGGGGCGAACGAACACCCCGGAATTTGGCCTCACCCCTTTCACAGAACCCCTGCTTTTTGGCCCTACCCGAAATCCCTGGAATTTGCAAAAAACAACAGGCGGTTCTAGTGGAGGTTCAGCCGCCGCAGTAGCCGCAGGCATTGTGCCTATTGCCAGTGCCAGCGATGGTGGCGGTTCTATACGCATTCCAGCATCCTGCTGTGGTTTGTTTGGATTAAAACCCAGCCGGGGCAGGGTCAGCGTTGGCCCTGTGTATGGAGAAGTATGGGGTGGCGCCGTGGTGGAGCATTGTGTATCCAAATCGGTACGCGACAGTGCGGCTTTATTGGACGCGACCAGCCCGCCTTTCCCCGGAGAATTGTACCTGCACAGCGCCCCAGAAAAACCTTATGTGGATGTCATCCAGGAAAAACCGGGGAAGTTGCGTATAGGTTTTGGGGCACAGCACCCGCTCGGTCTTCCAGTAGAAAAACCCTGTTTGGATGCGCTCGATCATACGGTACAGTTGTTAGAATCGTTGGGGCACGAGGTCGAGGCCATCCAATTGCCCTATGAGCGCGCCGATATACAGGAAGTTTTTTTGACCATGACACTTGGCGAAACGGCAGCAACCATCAAACAGTTGGAGCTTTTTCTAGGTCGCTCCGTAAAATCTGAGGAAATAGAACCTTCCACTTGGGCGCTGAAAATGATGGGCGACAAGCTCAGCGCCCGCGATTTTGCCTGGCAAAAATGGCGCTGGAATGATATAGCCAGAAGAATGGGCGATTTTCACCAAAAATATGATTTACTCCTAAGCCCTACCTTGGCCAAAGCGCCTTTTGATATAGGCACCTTACAACCTTCCAAAGCCGAAGAAAGCTTATTGGCATGGGTCAAAACTTTTGGCTTGAGCAGTTTGCTCAAAGCTCGGCTGCCGGAGTTGGCTGAAAAAATATTTGGCTTCATTCCTTTTACTTTATTTGCCAACATGACCGGACAACCCTCCATGTCGGTGCCGCTTTTTTGGTCGGAAGATGGTTTGCCCATTGGAACGATGTTTACGGCAGCGCTAGGCCGGGAAGACCTGCTTTTCCGTTTAGCGGCACAATTGGAAGAGGCGCAGCCTTGGGCACATCGCCTGCCAGTGTTTGCAGGCTGAGAGATTGATTTTGTATCCATGCACCAACCTTATAACAGATTATCTTGTTTTCAGAGGAAATTTTATCCACAACTTATGGCCAGTTCATTACAGAATCTATCTCATTACAATGAAGAAAATATGCCCTCTGCCGAGGCGCTTTCTTTTGGAATAGTGGTATCCGAATGGAACCAACACATCACACATGCCTTGTACGAGGGCTGCAGGGAAACGCTGATCAAGCATGGTGTCAAGGAAGAAAACATCCATACCCTGCAAGTACCCGGTTCTTTCGAGTTGCCCCTTGGGGGTAAATGGATGGCCGATAACCACAAAGTGGATGCCGTCATTTGTCTGGGCTGTGTGATTCAGGGCGAAACCCGGCACAACGAATACATCAATCAGTCGGTTTCTACTGGTTTGACCAACCTCAGCTTGTTTTATGCCCGGCCTTTTATTTTTGGCTTACTCACCCCCAACGATGAGCAGCAGGCGTTGGATCGGGCGGGCGGCAAGCATGGCAACAAGGGGGTGGAGGCAGCGACGACGGCCATCCGCATGGCGGCCCTAAAAAAGGGGTTTAAGGCTCAAAAACAAAACATTGGGTTTCAATGAAAGTAAGTATTGTAGAAACGGGTTTTCTGAAGCTGGACGGCGGTGCCATGTTTGGTATCGTGCCCAAACCGCTTTGGCAAAAACTCAACCCACCCGATGAGAACAACAAGTGCACCTGGGCCTTGCGCTGCTTATTGGTTGAAAAAGGTGATCGGAAAATACTCATCGATACCGGAATCGGCAACAAGCAGGATGCCATTTTTCAAAGTCGATTTGAACCACATGGCGACGAATCGCTGCTGGATTCCATCGCTAAAAATGGCATAGCTGCCGAGTCCATTACCGATGTACTGCTGACGCATTTGCATTTTGACCATGTTGGCGGAGCGGTACAATACGACAACAAAGGGGAGCTAGTGCCTGCATTTCCCAATGCCCGCTACTGGACCAATGATGTGCACTATCGCTGGGCTTGTGAACCAAATGCACGGGAAAAAGCTTCCTTCTTACCAGAAAATTTCCTACCACTGGAAAAAGCTGGGGTGCTATCGTTTTTAAGCCCGCAAAAGGATGACCTAGAGTGGCTGGCCGGTATTAAGCTCCGATTCGTTTATGGCCATACAGAGGCCATGATGGTGCCGATTATTCCTTACCGAAGCCGCCAATTGATCTATTGCGCCGATGTGATGCCTTCCTCCTACCATGTAGGCATGCCCTACGTGATGAGCTACGACATTCGTCCACTCTTGACCCTGGAGGAAAAAGAACGCATACTGACTGATGCTGCCGAAAATGGAGACTGGCTGATTTTTGAACACGATCCCAAATTGGCTTGTGTCGGGGTTGTCAAAGATGAAAAGGGCCGCATCGCGGTAGGAGCGGAAATAGCACTTTAGAAATACGGTAAATAGCGCCTGCTAATAAGGATCCACATCAATATTGACCCGGATACTGCTGAGTTTTTTTTGCGTTTGCAAACGTTCGCTGGTCTCGGCTATTACTTTTTTGGCAAAACTGATCTGCTCTGGACTTTTGTTGATCTTGATGAGGAAGTCAATTAAATAATAGCTCCTCAATCGGGCTACCGGGGGGCTAGCAGGGCCTATGACCCACTCGCCCAACTGCTTTTTCAGCCATTTTTCCATCATTCGTACACCATCCTCCAACAATTGAGGCTTTTTATGCTTCAGCGTTACCCGTATCAGGCGCACATAAGGAGGATAGCGGAATTCGTACCTTTCCTGCATTTCCCGCTGGAAAAAACCAGAGTAGTCATTGTCCATGACTTCCCGAATCACAGGATGGGCTGTATTGAAAGCCTGGATGATGACTTTGCCATGCTGGTGCTTGCGCCCGGCGCGGCCACTGACCTGCAACATCAACTGAAAAGCCCGCTCACCCGCCCTAAAGTCGGGAAACTGGATGAGCTGATCGGCGCTGAGGATGCCCACGATGCCTACTTTCTCAAAGTCAAGCCCTTTGGTCACCATTTGGGTACCTACCAATACTTCAATGCGGCCTTCCTCAAAATCATGGATGATCTTGGCATGGGCATTTTTGCTGCGTACTGTGTCCAAATCCATGCGCCCTATTTTGGCTTCTGGCAGGTATATTTTTAGCTCGTCCTCGATTTTTTCTGTACCAAACCCTTGTAAATGTAGGGCTTTGGTGCCGCAAGCCGGGCATTCGGTGGGCAACTTCGTCTGATAGCCACAATAATGGCATTTGAGGATATCGTAAAATTTATGGTAAGTCAGGCTCACATCGCAGTGAATGCACTCGGAGTGCCAATTGCAAGTCGGGCAGCGGTACATCGGGGAATAGCCCCGCCGGTTTTGGAATAGGATGGCCTGCTCTCCTTTCGCTAAGGTGGCTTTCAGCGCTTCTGTAAGCGTAGTGGAAAAGTGCGATTGAAGCTTTCTTTGTTTGTACTCTTCTTTTAAATCGGCAACGACAATTTCCGGGAGTTCCAGTCCGCCGAAGCGCTCCTTCATTTCCACCAGGCCATATTTCCCATTTTTGGCATTAAAATAAGACTCTAGGGATGGTGTGGCTGTACCGAGCAAGACTTTGGCACCGTGAATGCGCGCCAAATACATCGCGGCATCGCGGGCGTTGTAGCGCGGATTGGGGTCGTGTTGCTTGTAGGAGGGATCATGCTCTTCGTCCACGATGATAAGCCCCAATTCGCAAAAGGGCAAAAACAAGGCCGATCGTGCACCTAGTAATACCGGTTTGCCTTTTAGTGCAGCATTCCACAGCTCCACCCGTTCATTGTTGCTCAGGCGGGAATGATAGACGGCAATTTGGTCGCCAAATATTTTTTCCAATCTGGAAATGATTTGGGTGGTGAGGGCGATTTCTGGCAACAGGTACAACACTTGTTTGCCTTGAGCGATACATTCCTGAATCAGTTCGACATACACCCTGGTTTTGCCGCTGCCTGTTACCCCATGTAGCAAAACAGCTTGTTTTTCCTGAAAATGAAGTTCGATTGCTGCTAAGGCATCTTTTTGTTGAGCGGAAAGCTCCTGGGTTTCGACGGTTTCTTCTTCGTAAGCCCCCAAGCGGCTGACGTTTTTATCATACAACTCAAAAATGCCCTTATTGACCATGGCTTTGAGGACACTATTGTCCACCTTGGCGGCTTTGTACAAATCTTGCTTTCGGATAAAAGGCTCGGTTTTCACCAATTGGATGTATGCGACTAAAGCCTCCATCTGGCGGGTTGATTTTTCCAATAAATCAAAAGCCGCCGCGAGGGTATTGGGCTGGCTTCGGTAAGGCTCTTGCAGTTGCACACAAGCAACCGTTTTCGGGACATATTTGGTTTTTAAATCCTCTTTCAGGTAAATGACCCGCTTTTCGAGCAAGCGCCGGATGAGGGGGTACACCGTTTTTTGCCCCAAAATATCGCGCACATCTTCAATGCTGATTTCGTTTTGTATGCTGAGGGCTTCGGCTATCTGGTATTCCTTGTGGTCTAAGCCTTCAAAGTCCTCGTCGAACAGCGGGCTTAGGGTGATCAGGGTTTCGCTGGCCAGCTTCAAGTTGGCGGGCAGGGCGGCGTGCATCACTTCGCCGAGGGTAGCCAGATAGTAGTCGGCTACCCATTTCCAAAGCTCGTATTGCCGCTCGTGGATGATGGGCAATTCGTCCACCACCGAAAGGATGGGCTTGGCCCGGTGCTGATCGGGGGCTTGTTGGTGTACAGCTACCACCAATGCGGTGTATAGCTTGGATTTTCCAAATTGCACTTCCACTCGTTTGCCAAAAGTGGCTTCCGCTACCAAATGCTCCGGCACGGCATACGTATAGGTTTTGGGGATGGCCAGTGGCAATACCACTTCGACATAATAAGCGGTGGCCAAACCGGGAAAAAGGGTATCAGTACCAGACATGGACAGCATTTCTGTGTTTAGACAAATTTAATGGAAGATGTGGAAATGAAGGTTTTTTTTGTTATATTTGTTGATTGTAGAAAATCTAAGATAGAACTATGGCTGCAGCAAGCACCTTATCGCTGGAAAAAAAGACCTTGGCTGAATTGGGAGCGGATGAATTGCTTCGCTTTCCGGGCAGTCTGGATGAATATTGGGATCTGGCCGTTCAGCCGGAATATCGGGTAGATTATCAAAACGGTGAAATAATAGCTGGTATGAGTTATGAATCGGCAATTCATTCTGATTTAGTCAGTGAATTGATGTACATGCTTCGGCAAATTTTTTCAAAAGAAGATTACAGATTTGGCAATAGCAACCGCCCAATAGCTATCCCTGCCTGTGGACATGCGATTTTCAACCCCGATGGTTCTGTACTAAATAAAGGCGGTGCTATCTACGAATACCGCCCAGGCATGAATGCGGAATTAGAGCCAATTTTAGTTTTTGAAGTCTTATCCAAAACTACCCGTGCCAGAGATTGGGGCGAAAAACTTGTTTGCTACAAAAAGATTCCTACCGTGCAGCACATCCTTTATGTGGACAGTGAGGCCCTAGAAGTGCACCTGTTCAAACGCGTGGAGGGCGCTGCCCAATGGCTCGAAACCATCTACACCGAGCGGGAAGCCGTTTTAGAATTGTCCGACAAAGCCATTCCTTTGGCCGCTATTTATGAGGGTACTTTGGAAGGATAGGCGTACTACCCTCAACCCTCGCTCATATCCATATTGTGGAAAACGTTCACCACGTCTTCGTCTTCTTCCATTTTCTCGATGAGCTTGATCACATCTTCCACTTCTTCATCGTTCAGGCTTTTGGTATGCCCAGGAATGCGCACCAACTCGGATTCCTGCACTTCCAGATTGCGCTCCTCCAGTGCTTTTTGCAAACTGCCAAAATCTTCAAACGCGCATTGCAAAATGGCCTGCTTTTCTTCGGCATGCAATTGTTCCAGGCCATGATCAATCAGTTCCAATTCCAGTTCTTCCAAATCGAGGTTCTCGAGCCCAACTTTGAAGATAGCTTTGCGGCTGAACATGTAATCCACTGAACCAGAGGTGCTGAGGTTGCCGCCGTATTTAGAGAAAACGTGCCGTACATTGGCCACGGTACGGGTCGTGTTGTTGGTAGCTGTTTCTACAATCACCGCCACGCCATGCGGGGCATAGCCTTCATACACGACTTCCGTAAAGTTTTCCGCGTCTTTGGACATCGCCTTTTTAATGGCGTTTTCCACGTTGGCTTTTGGCATGTTCACGGCCTTGGCGTTCTGCATCGCCATACGGAGGCGGGAATTGTAGTTGGGATCTCCCCCACCCTCTTTTACGGCGATAGCAATTTCGCGGCCAACGCGGGTAAAGTTTTTGGCCATGTCGGCCCAACGCTTGAACTTCCTGGCTTTGCGGTATTCAAATGCACGTCCCATACAGCTATTTTTGGTTCAAAGTGATCAAAGCGATGCCTTCTCGACGAAGGCTTTTCAAAAGCGGTGCAAAAATAAGCTTTGTGGGGAAAAAATAGGGGTTAAACAGGGGAATTTTTCTGAAAGTGTTACAGCGAAGGGTGTTTTCTCAAGTTAAGGCTTTTTTGATCTCAGATACGTTTTGCAGTTCCTGAAATAATCTTTGTATTTTTCTTTTTTTACTGAGCAAAGCATCTGCTAATTCTTTGTTGCCCTTATCGATGATACTTAACACAGGCACTGAGACATCGTTGCGGTCGTCATTATCGCGGGTAATGAGGATGATAGAGGTATTAAAGTCGTAAAGGGGGTCAATTAAAATTAGATTGAAATTGGATAGCTGAAAGTTGTCATTGCTGGCATAAAGGTGAAATCGGTCTCCATATTTGGCTTTCAATTGCAATAGCTTTTTCAACCAAACTGGTGCAACGGGCTTTACCGTTTGGTATCTGTACACTTCTATGGCTGCATCTTTATCAAGCACAAATTCAATGGTATCGTATAGCTTTTCGATCAATGACTCATTTTGTTTGGATACGTTTTGGGCTACTTCGCCAACAATATGTAATTCGTGCGCGGTTTTTCGATATAATTCAAAGAGGTAGTCAATAAATGGCTCGTTGTACTTGCCGTGGTAAGGAACTTGAAAGACTTGGGCGGTACTTTTGAAAAGAGGAACGATATCCGAGGTCTTTACTTTGAATAGCTCCTTTTTAAGAAAATCGGGAATCTCGATATGACTTCGGCGTTGGCCTAAAATTTGATAATTGTTAAGGGCTTGCCTTAGGATAGGTATATCCTTGAATCCGTGCCGGAATGCTTCCTCCAATAAGCGGATGATCTTTGAATCTGCATCATTTACCAATGACGCATAACAGGCCGCATAGAAATACAACTCTCCATAATCGAAACGACGTGAAATTATTGTGTTCGCATTTAAAGCCCTTTTTTGTCTGAGGTAATTATCCGTGAATCCGACCAAGTGTAAAAAAGCATTTTCTTGAATTTGGTTAATCTTTTGGATAACTTCATTGGATAAGGGAAGTATGGCGGGAGCAGAACTCGCGCCTTTTATTTTCACCAATAGCTCCCGAGCGCCGACAATATCATTGTTGCTATTGGTGTACAGGTTGATACCACTAATTGTATCCGCATACTTTTCAATAGAATTGATGAAAAAAATCGCATATCGGATCCGGGTTTCTGTTTTTACTTGCACATACAAATAGTTGCCAAAAAGTTGAGCCGAACCAGTAAGAGATGCCCCATGCAATATTTCAATCTTCACCGCTCCATTCGATTGAATGGTTAAAATATCTTTGGATATGGCTTTTCCAAAATGCCCAGCATCTTCGCGTTCTTCCGGAGTGAGGTGAAAGAGTTCATAGTTGCCCACCAAAAACTTCGGAATAGAACCTGATGCCGGAGTTTCAGCAAATTGTGGCAACCAATTTATGATTTTGGGAATAGGCGAATCTTTATACTCCTCAAAAAAATGATCAATCTGGTATTTTTCGCACAATTGTTGATAGTGAGCACTTTCCCTTGCATGTTCGGTGGCTTTTAACGCCTCAAAAGGGGCTGATCCTGTATAGGGAATAAATACCTCCCGCCCCGCCCTTGGCCGACCCTCATAGTCCCATCCAAAGTAAAGTCCGTAAAAAATTTGGGGGTGGTTTTTATCGCTATTTTTTAAAAACACCTCGTACTCATCGCCCCGATTACCCCAGATATGAATGCAAGTCCAGCCATTTTTGGTAGTCAGTTTGCCCCGATAGTTGTAGTCTTCAATATGTACATTATCCTCTTTGTCAATGACGCGCAAGGATACCTTCCCCCTAACGATTTTTTCAGGGGAAATTTCATAAATGCATTCCCTAAGGTTGTGACCACTGATGCTTAAAAAATAACACTTATAGACTCCGTCCATGGTGCTTTCATCCGGGATTAAGTCGGTCAGTTTGCGAATGTTTTTTTGAGGAATGGTTAATCTCTTACCGGATAGGTGATGGAAAACAATTTCAGGCACCTCTTTTTCAAAAAAGTCAGCGATCTCATCTGCTGCATCTACCTTTTCCAACAATAGTTGCCCTGCAACTGGTGCCGTACCTTGCTTGTCCACCGCACAAAAAACACCTAAAGTAACTTCATTGTAAAAAAAGCTTCTATTGGGCGCGTAAAGTATCCAATGCGCTTTTTTAAGTTCCGTAAAATCAGCATAACAAATCTCTTCTTTTTCGCTCAAAGTGCCCACATATTGCTGATAAGCTAAGCCTTCCTCGCTCTTTATCTGCAATGTTAAGCTGGCGCTAAAAAAGTCATCTTTACTATTTAGGCGCTCTAAAATTAATTTCCCTTTTGTAATTTCTTTATTATCCGCCAAATAGCATTTGAAAAAGAAATTTGAATTTTGGAATACCTCAACCTTCTTAAATTCTTTTAATTGATTGTCATATTCGCCAAAAGAAATGTCGTTATTCAGATGATCTTTTAGTTGGCTTTTTACACGAAATTCAAAAGCGTTTTCTATATCAATGTAGCTAAATGGAATATCCAAAAACAATAAATAGTATTCTAAATAGGGGTCATCTACCTTTAGTTCACTTGGCTTCTTCGCCCTGTAAGCTTTCCAAATGTTAATGTATATGCATTGCTGATTAACGCGAGCTATCGTCCTGTTTTGTTTTTCGAGTTTATCTGTAATTTTTTCAATGAAAAAAGCACCCAATGTCTTCTGCTTGAATTTGCCAGAACCATTGTCAAACAGGTGAAAAATCTTCACCTTATCCAAATTGTTAGGAATAACAGGCACATCATCCTTAATTCGGTTTTCATCGTTGTACTTTTGGATTAAATACGTGAGAATATATGCCTGGAGTGGTCTGTAAATCCGAACGGACTTAAAATCTTCCTGTGCTGAACCTGCCATTCTTCTTGCTTTTGTCGCCTTTTAAAAAGGAATGGATGCAATTATAAAAAAAATTTGCAGGTTACATTGCTTTTTTTAAGAGAAATCGCGATTTTTTTAAAAAAGAAATGGCATTTTTTAAAAACAAGATATA
Source organism: uncultured Saprospirales bacterium (assembly GCA_937864265.1). Lineage (GTDB taxonomy): Bacteria > Bacteroidota > Bacteroidia > Chitinophagales > Saprospiraceae > CALMIR01. Next base: position 85,840 of record CALMIR010000079.1, read on the forward strand.
AAATAGAAGAAATTAGGGTTATATGCTTGGTAGTTAATGTGTTAGAGGAGTGAAGTGCCCGTTATTGAGAACCCCTGCAATACAAACATAAAATAACAGTATAACGAACGTTTGTTTTTTTTGTTATCTTTGCAAGGCGTCAACAAAAGAAAAAGGGTTGCATTTTGCGCCAACAAAACGTAACCCTGCCACTACGATTGGATAACCAAATGTAGCGTTTCAAAAAGATGAGCAAAATTAGCAAGAACTTTTGAAATAATGAAATTTCTTGTTGAAAAATTCCCTTCCTGGTGGCCTTTTGTTGATTTTTATTCATCAAAAATTTACGGCCATGTCGCAAAGCATCCAATCGCAAGGCCATTTCTTACAATGGCCATTATTAGCTCTGATGAGCGTCCTCATCCTCAACGGATCTTGTGCCTCTTTGCCGATAGAAACGGCAACTCAAGACAGCCTCACCTACCATGCTACTGGGTTAATTCTGATTGTACTTTTCGTAATTGTACTTTTCAGTTTATTGAACAAACTGGTTGAGGCTGCCGGGCAAATCCTGAAAGGCTTTTTCATTTTTTTAGCCGTTGTTCTTCTGTTGGCCTGGTTTTTTGCACCCGAAGAAATAGTTGTTTTACTGGAAGTTATAGAAGAAGCGGTACTGCTTGGTTGATTTTGTTATTCCATTGATTGAACACAAAAATCTGAGCATCATGAAAGATATACTTATTATTTTAGAAGAGGCAATAGTATGGCTTGTCAATTTTTTAGTGTACGTCATGATCGCTATTGCTCATGGAATTGCGCGGCTTTTTGCATTCCTTAAAAGTGCATTGAAATTATACCTCCACAGAAATACCTTCTACGGAAAGTTAGAGGCCTTGGGCGCTTTATTGTCCGATAGAAGGCAGTTTTTCAAATATTGTTTGAACCACTTGAAGCAAGGTCACCAAGAAGTCACGACCAAGCGAAAAGACATTTACCTAATCAGTGATCAAGTTTTTTGCTTTTCGGAAAAAGAGCTGATCGCCAATAGCATCACACAGAAGATACTCGAGACTTGGATTATTCTGATTGGAGGCCGTGAAAGAAGGCTGGAAGCTATAAAACAGGAAAAAGAATTGCTAGATGTGTTGCGAAAAAACCATAAAAAGCAACTTCTGAGTAGAAATGATCAGGTACATGAGTTGGACTTGGCTTTGCCTGATTTTCAAAGTGCTGATTTTGGAGAAGAAACGCTGAGCTTGGAAACAGCACTTAGAACTGACAACATTGAGGCTTTGAACCTGCATCAAGCATTTATTGATTTGCAAATAACGGTTGAGAACGGGAGTCATTTGGTTTTGACTGATTCGGAACTGGAGCAAATCCAGCTCAATATGGACGAGATTGACTTGCAGCTTGAAAAGATTGAATTTTTAGATTTTGTCATGTGATCCATTGGAGGAATGGCCAGGCAAGTCAAACCTGGCCACCTCTTTTTATCGCTTCATCAGCTCCAAAAACCCATCCACCTTTTCATTCGGTACGGCAATTGCCAGGTTGTAATGCCGAATTTTCCAGCCCGCATCGGTTTTGCTCAATACGCCAGAGCCGCGACAGGTTCCCATCCAGGTCGCCAACAGTTCTTCAAACCAGGCGGTTTGACCGTCATTGGAAAAATAGATGACCCGATTGGAAGGGGTGAATGCCCAGGCCGATTCCCGTTCAAAATATTTGGCCGACCAGGCTTTCAACTCGTCGCGCAGCCAGCGCTCTGAAGCATCGGTGCCGAGATAAATCCCATCTTCCGTCATACTTCCAAAAAAAACATCCTCGTCGGCCACCGCAGCAGCGTGATGCCAGGCATCCATGAGTTGATGAATCAGCGCCTGGTCGTCGGGCTGAGTCGTGTGGCAGTTTTCGCGCCTGCGGGTATCGGTGATGTGCAATATTTTCCAACCTTCATCGCTATTAAATAGCTGAAAGGCATTGACCCCGCAATGGCTGAACTGATCGCCCAAGAAAAAGGAATATTCCGTCCAGGCAGTAGCTAGCAATCCATCTATTTGAATGTCGTATGACCAGATTTTTTCATCATACACGGCGTCGTGCGGGCTGCCTACGGCTTGCGCAAAGGCATCTATGCTTTCTTCCTTGACCTGGCGCTTGCCAGCTTTATCCGTAAACACCGTTTGCAGGCGCGCATTCGGATGGAAAGCCGATTTCAGCATCGCGCTATCTCCTGCCCGCATGGCATCGAATAAAGTGATGATTGGCGCTTTTACAGCAGCCGTATCTGCTGTGCTTTGTGCGGCCAGCCAAAAAGGAAAAAAAATCAGCAATAGCATCCAATTTTTCATATTGTTTTTTTTAATGAGCCGGAACGACTCTTGTGCCCTTATGAGCGTTCCGGCCACCGAAAATAAAAAGTAGTGTGCAAAAAAATAACTCTTCGATTTTTCTGCACTACTAAGATGGGCAAGAAAGTTGATTTATTTTCTACTGAGGGGCATTTTATTGCTAAACAACGACCATACAGCCATTAAAAATTATTGCTTATTTTGCACGTTATGTAGTTAAGTATCTCTAAAACCCCAGCAGCCTGTTTATTTAAAAGTCTATGGACATCTATTCAAAAAAGTCACTTTGGAAATTATACCTGGGTATTGCCGGTTTGATCATCGTGCTCATCACGATGGCCTATGCCAATTACCTGACCGACCGCCTGGCCGAAGAAGAACGCATCAAGGCCGAACTGTGGGTATTGGCGCAGGAGAAAATCAATGATCCCGCTTATACGGATCCCGCTTTCTTGCGCAACATCATCCGCAATGGCTGTCCGGAGCCGGATGTAACGCTGCATCTGGCCATTTTACAATCCAACAATACCATCCCTGTGGTGGTACAAAACGATCGGGGCGGCATCGACTTCCACGTCAATTTCAGGGATACCAGTGAGGCTGCCTTGAAAGCGGCCATAAGTGAAATGGAAGCAGAGGGTCAAAAACCCATTGCAGGTTACGGCTATTCCATTTATTACAGAGAATCGAAGCTATTACAGCAATTGCGTTTCTTCCCGATTGTCCAATTGATTTTAATCGGGGCTTTCATTGCCATTGGTTATACGAGCTTCAACTCGGCCCGGCGGGCAGAACAAAACCGGGTGTGGGTGGGTATGGCCAAAGAAACAGCGCACCAATTGGGTACGCCAATTTCAGCCATTGTTGCCTGGATCGAGCACCTCAAAGCCATACGCGAAGGGGACGAAGAAACCCAGGAGGTGCTCGGTGAATTGCGCAACGATGTCAGCCGCCTTGAATTGATCGCCGACCGCTTTTCTAAGATTGGTTCTGCGCCCAGCCTGGAGCCGACCAATGTTTATCAGGAGTTGGAAAAATGCCGCGATTACATGCAGCGCCGCGCTTCGCGCAGGGTGAGCTTTCATTTTCCGGATCCGACATCTCCAGCAAAATCAGTGCGCATCAATCCCCCTCTTTTTGATTGGGTGATCGAAAACATCCTGCGCAATGCCTTGGATGCCATGGATGGAAAAGGAAAAATTACAGCGGAGGTATATGACGATGCCGACAACGTCTATATTGATCTGAGCGATACCGGCAAAGGCATTCCAGCCAGCAAGTTCAAAACGGTTTTTCAACCGGGCTATACCACTAAAACACGGGGCTGGGGCTTGGGGCTATCGCTGGCCAAGCGCATCATCGAAGAGTACCATTCCGGCAAGATATTTGTCAAACATTCGGAGGAAGGCAAGGGCAGCACTTTTACCATACAGTTGCCTAAAGGGGCATAAAAATGGAGGCGACCTCAATCGCCTCCACGTTTTCAGGATATTAATGGGATGTATTCAGGGCTACTTTTTTCAATAGTGCCGATGCGGGGGTCATGCCGGTCTCTGCCACTGCTTTTTGCCCTTCTACACTGGTCATGAACGAAATGAATGCATCTTCCAAGCTGCTCGCCCCAGATGATTGAATCAAATAAAATTCGCGAATAAAGGGATAGCTTTTTTGGGCGATAGCACTCGCTTCAGGCGCTACAAATTGATTGCCACCTTCCTGCTCCAATTGCATAGCCACCACTAAAGGATAAGCCGATTTCACTTGCGTCCATTCTGAAAAATGCAGAATACCCACCGCATTGACGTTATCCACCACAAACTGGGCAACAGATTCAGTGGATGAAATAGGCATTTCACTTTTCAGCAGTGCTTCTCCGGCGCAAATGTCTTGGCTCAGGTGTTGTAGCCAAGCGGCATCGCTGTGATCGTCGAAGACGAGTTGAATGGCCTGTTCGGTTCCCTCAAATGCCAGAGGCCATGCTTCGGTGCTGCCCGTTAAAAGCGATTGTAGCTGTTGGCGGGTTGCTTTGTCATTCACATTGCTTGAATGGATGATAAAAACAGGTGCATCTAGGGCCATCCTTTGCTGGGAAACACTCAGACTTTGTTGTTCCAGCGTTTGTATTTCCGCAGTCGTCAAGTCTGTTGGTAAACAGATTAAATGGGTTTTCCCCGAACTCAAATCCGCCAACAATTGGTCTTTGTCTGCATATTTGGCAGCAATTGAAACGGCTTGATGGTTTGCTTTGAATGCTGTAAGTAGAGGATCTAGTAATGCTTTCAAATCGGACTGAGCAGAGATATTGAGTGCTTGGACAGCAACGGGAGGGCTTTCGTGCTGCCCTTTTATGTTTTTAATCCATTGCTCAGGCATCAATAATACGAAGGCGAGAACGAAAAAACCGAGGAAAATCATCCCCATAAAAAAGCGAAAAGCAAGTTTATCACTCATGTTGTTAAAAATTTACGCATTGACAAATTGGCATATTGATCTTACTGCCTACCTCCGGGTAGAACACCTCAATACTCCAGTTTTTTTTAAAAAAGCAGTTCAGAATAAAGAAGAGCTTTATTCCATATAGCCGTGTTGGATGGCATACTTTACCAGGCTGGCAGTGTTTTTTAGTCGCAGTTTTTCCAGCAAATTCCGACGGTGGGTATCCACTGTCCGGGGGCTGATAAAAAGCTTATCGGCTATTTCCTGATTGGTATATTCTCCAGCAATGAGTTTCAGGACTTCAATTTCTCTTCGGGTCAGCAACACCGAATCTTTGCGTTTTACCGCAGGGCTTAGTTTGTTTTGCAAAAAGGCAATGATAATGGCTGAAGCTTGTTGGCTAAAATAACTATCGCCCGCTGAGACGGAGCGAATGGCGTTCAACACCTCAACTTTACCCGCATCTTTCAATATATAGCCCGCAGCACCTATTTCCAGCATTTTGAGAATGTAACTGCTTTCCGTGTGCATGGTGACGACCAGAATGCGCAGTTTGGGGTATTTTTCCCGCAAAATTTTGGCAATTTCCACACCGTTCTCTTCGCCCAGGGTAATATCGAGCAGAACGATGTCTGGTTGATTTTTACTGATCAAATCAAATATTTCCCGCGCTGAGCCAGCCTCCCCCACTACCTCAATGTCTGATTCCTGTTCCAGGATGGCACGCAAACCTTCCCGAAACATTTTATGATCATCTGCAATGAGGGTTTTAATCATATCCTATTCGATTTGATGCATTTTCATTCTACGGGAACTTCAATGGTAGCCAAAACGCCCTGACCAGGCGCTGCTTCAAGGGTGAATTGCCCCTGTAAGGATTTTGCCCTGGCCTGAATGTCGCCCAATCCCAAACCGCTGAAGTTATCGGGTTGCTTGCTGGGGTCAAATCCTTTACCATCATCCTCTACCATTAACACCAGTGTTTTTTCATGTCGGATCAACTGAAGCGTAATTTCACTGGCCGCAGCGTGTTTCAAAGCATTGTTGATCAATTCCTGTCCAATTCGGTAAAGCCCCAATTCAATAGCTGGTTCCAGTCGGCGTTCCGGGTCATTGGAAAAAAAGGCGACTTTTGTCTTGCCTTTTAGGGAAACCCGGCTGCACAATTGCTGAAGCGCCGTATTCAGGCCAAAATCCAGTAGTGCTGCCGGCATCAGGGCATGAGAAATGTGGCGCAATTCCTCAGCCATCTGATCCATCATGCCCATCACCTGTTGAAATCGGGCGGCATGTTCTGCATCCAATTGTTCGTCAGGAGGTTGCAGGTATTCGATGTTCAACTTTAGCGCAGAAAGCAACGGGCCGATGCCATCGTGAATTTCCCGTGCCAGCCTACGCCTTTCTGCCTCTTGCCCATCCAGCATGGCATTGTAAGTCGCTATTTCCATCTCCTTGAGCTTGGAAATATTCATAAAAGTGAGCAAAACGCCAGGTTGTACCGAGCGGCAACGCACAATGACATAGCGTTGCCCCAGCTTTACTTCCGGTAAATCAAAATCCAGGTCACCTGCTGGAATGCGGCTGAGCAACCAGTCTTTCAAAGGGCTGTCCAAGTGCTCGAGCAAAGGTTGACCGATGACATTATCCTTCTTAACATCCAAATAATTACAACCCCGCGGATTGATCATTACAATGTCCAGGTTTTCATCCAGCACCACCATCGCCATGGGCGCTGAATGGATGACGGACTCTAAAAAACTGCTTTTTTCCAATAAATCCTGCAAAGGCATCGCCCAATTTTTTTCTAAAAAGGATTATTCGTAGTGTGCAAAAAATGACTTCCCGATTGATCAAAGTCCTTACCCTAGCGGACACACTTAAAATGAACCGTTTAGCCCGCTAGGGTAAGGACAAATCGGGAACTTAATTTTTCTGCGTTACTCAAGCGAAATGGTCAAAGAACTATAAAAATAATACCAATTGTTCAAATTAGGAATCCTCCTCCGTTTTTTGAATGCGCAACAGGTTGAGCACCATCTCTGACATTTTAGATTCCAGTCCTCCAAATGAATTTTCATAGTCTTCTTGGCAACAACGAATGACTTCCTGGGCTTCTGTTCTGCCATAAACATGCGTGATTTCACACTGTGGTGCCTGATTGGGCAACTGCTTATAAGTCAAAAAATAGTGCTTCAAACGATTGATAATAGCGTCGGGCAACTCTGTAATGTCTCTCAGTTGGCCATATATTTCATCTTGCTGCAAAACCGCTATGATCTTGTCATCAGCCTCCCGGTTGTCAATGAGTCTAAACCCCCCAATCGGTACTACTTGTACAATGATACCCCCAGTTGGAATGAGCCTTTCTGTCAGTACACAAATATCCAGTGGATCGCCATCCCCGATCATGTCTTTTCTGCCTGTTTTTTGCATGCAATACGCAGCAGCCGCGTCCTGGCAATAAGTTTGCGGAATAAATCCGTATAGGGTTGGGACGATATTAGAAAATTTCTGCGGGCGATCCACTTTTAGAAAGCCCGTTCTTTTGTCGATTTCGTACTTCACGGTGTCCGAAGGCGTAATCTCTATAAAAGCCGTCACGACATCGGGTGCCCGTTCGCCGATCGGGATACCATGCCAGGGATGCGATTGATACCGCAGTCCGAGCATTGCCCATAATTTCTGTAGCTCATTTTCTTCCATGTACCTAGCTTTTCATTTTTTAGTACCTTTCCCATTGACCATAAATTCTCTGATGCTCATCACCACTAAGGTCAGAATGGTCAAAGGTATAACGAACCAGGTCATGGCAACCGTGTATGCTTTTAACGATTCGTATTGGGCATTTTTCAAAATGAGGTAAAAAACATAAGCCAGATAATAGCCTAGGAAAACAAAGCCTTCCCAGCGATCGAGCCGCTTGCCGGTGAAAAAAATGGGCATACAGGCTAGGGATACGGCCACCATGACGGGTAAATCAAACCACAGGGCAGCAGGCGTTACAGGGACTCCATTGCCTACTACAGCTACAATGCCCAGGATGAATACGATGTTGAAAATATTACTGCCCACTACATTGCCTACAGCAATATCCCTTTCCCCTCTGATGCTGGCAATTATGGACGTGGCGACTTCTGGTAAAGATGTCCCCGCAGCAATGATGGTTAACCCGATCACCATTTCACTGATACCCAAGCTTTGAGCCATCAGGATAGCGCTATCGACCAGCCATCGGGAGCCGAGTATCAGCATACCCAGCCCGACCAGGATCAGCAGGAGGAAAAACCATTTTTTATTTGCTACCTTTTTTGAAGGAAGCGCATACTCTTCGCGGTATTCCTCCAACACAGCCGGATCTTTTTCCTGCTTGCTCATACGAATCAGGAAAACCACATAGGCGATGCCGATAAGCAACAACACCAAGCCTTCCCAAAGCCGGATCGTTCCGTCAAGCGCAAAACCCAGGGCGATCAAGGCTGTTGCAATCATGATGGGCACGTCCAGGCGGATCAATTGCTGGGCAACGACCAGCGGTAAAATCAGGGATGTAATTCCTAGAATGAATAGCACATTGAAAATATTGCTGCCCACTACATTGCCTAAAGCAATACCAGTCGAGCCTTCCATGCTGGACATCAAACTAACTGCTAATTCCGGCGAACTCGTTCCAAACGCCACGACGGTCAGCCCAATGACCAGCGGCGGTATCCCAAGCATGGCGGCTATTCTGGAAGCACCTTTTACAAATACTTCTGCACCAACAATTAATACAACCAGCCCCCCAACAAATTTCAATAAAAGCATCATACAATCAAGCTAATAACAATTGATAGACGATCAGGAAAACAATAACCCCGGCTATATATCCAGCCAATGCAATCCAGGACATTTTTTTCAAATACCAAATGAAGTCAATCCGCTCCATACCCATCGCCGCCACACCTGCCGCCGATCCTATGATAAAAATGCTGCCCCCTGTGCCGGCTGCATAAGCGATGAATTGCCACAACTTGGCATCCATCGGATATTCATTCATAGGGAACATGCCCATAATGGCCGCTACCAAGGGTACATTATCCACTATAGCGGATAGCAAACCCAGTATAATAACGACGATGTCGAGTTGGGGAATGGCTTTTTGCAAGGCATAAGCCACAGAAGTGAGGAAACCGATCGGATGTTCCGCCGTATGTGATCCAACCACCATAGCATCCAGCGAGGATACCGCCAATAATATACCGAGGAAGAATAAGATGCTGGACAATTCTATTCGCGATAAAGCATGCCGGACAGAGTACATTTGCTTGCGTTCTTCTGTAAAGTTTTCCTCTGGGTGAATGTACTCACTCACCATCCAAACGACCGACAACGAAAACAACATGCCCATGTAAGGCGGCAAGCCGGTAACTGCTTTCACTATGGGTACAAAAATCAAACCACCGACGCCGAAAATCAACATAGTTTTACTGCTCAGAAGTCGGTGGGCAGCATGCGAGGCATCTGATGGTTCCGTGGCTTTTTCACTCCATTTCCCTTTAAAAACAGGAAGGAAGCCTGCAATAAGAAGCGGAATACCCAGGCAAGCTAATGAAGGCAGCAATAAATGCTCGATCAGCCCTAGGGTACTGACTTTTTCTTTGATCCAAAGCATGGTGGTCGTCACATCGCCAATGGGCGTCCAGACACCGCCGGCATTGGCAGCGATGACAACAAAACTGGCAAACCATATCCGGTCTTTCGCATCGGGAATCAATTTGCGCAGCAGCGATATAAAAACAATAGTAGTGGTCAGGTTGTCCAGAATAGCCGAAAAGAAAAAGGCCATCCAACTGATCAGCCACAGCAATTTTCGCTTGTTCTTGGTTTGTATCTGGTTGGTGATCACCGTAAAACCCTGGTGCAGGTCAACCAACTCCACAATCACCATCGCGCCTATGAGGAAGAACAGGATTTGAGCTATTTCACCCAAATGGTGCAGCAATACCTCTTTGGAACTGTTGATATGGTGCTCCGCGTCCAAAACAGGCAACTCAGCCATGAAAATAATAGCCCAGCACAACACGCCGCCTAATAGGGCAGGCACGGCTTTGTCCAGTTTGAGCGGATGTTCGAGAACGATGAGTAAATAGGCTAAAACAAAGATTGCGACGACAAGGGTAACCATTCAGTGCCTGCTTTGATGCAGCAGCAAAGGTATAGTGCCCACATGGGCATAATTATTACCAAATTCAGGATTTTTTTGCCTAAAAGAAAAGCGTATTTTCTAAGAGATTCTCGCAGTAAAATGCCGGCTACTCCATAAAGTGGCCGGCTAAGAATGCAGGAAGATGTGTATTTTTCTTTTGAGGATATTAGAAACAGAGATATATGCAGCGGCAGCCTTGTCCTACGCACACCTCAGCCGCATGAAACTACACCTAGCTTTCACCTAGCTTGCAACCACACTTTCAAGCCCTGGGCGTTTTCTTGGGTTCCGGTATTTTTTTCAGGTGTTCTGCGCCTTCCACATCAAAGTCGAGGTCGTTGAGGTCGCTGAGTTGGAATTTGCCCTCTAGGCTGAGCAGCACAAACTGATCGTCGCCTGAAACCAGCAACAAGACATCCGTAATCGATTCAGCATCTTCGCGGATGAAGATATCGATGACTTCTTTGCCTTCGCGCAAGTTCATCAGTAGTTCAAATTTATCCTTGCCTACTTTTTTTACCAGCGACTTGTATTCATCGGGGCTGACAAGGTTGCCCTCTTCCATGACGAGTACGCGCAGTTGGGTGATTTTTTCCAGGAGCTTTTTGCCTTCCTCATCGTCGGAAAAATTGGAGGCCAGCTTGAGTACCCAGCCCTGCATTTTTACATTGGTGACATTTTCCTGCTGCTTGTATTTGTCATAAAATTGCAGGATGGATTCCGATTGGGCGAATACGCCTACATAACTGAGGAATAACAGGATGATGGACAACAGTAGGGTTTTCATAAGTATTGTTTTTTTTGTTATGCTCGTGGCTTGGTTTCTTTCGGTTTTTCTTCCACGGGTGGCGCGGGTGGTACTTCCTCTTCTTTGGCCCAGTTCTTTTTCTCCATAAAGTGGTGGATGAGCTTGGAGAGGTCTTTGTATCGGATGCTAGATTTTATGTCAAAAAACACAAAGGAGTCTGCTTCGTCAACCACCAACACGATGTCGTGTAATTTATCTTTTTTCTCTTTGATCAGAAAATTGACTTTAGCTCCTTCGCTTTGAACCATGAAGAGGTCGTCGTAGCCGTTGCTGCGTATGTTGCTCACAAAGCTATTGATCTCTGAACGCGGAATACCAGCCATGCCTTCTTCCTTATCCACCACCATCATGCGCATTTTTTTGACCTTGCGCGCCAGGCGGAAATACATTTTCTTTTCTTTATCGGCAGTAAACCAGGATGCGACGTGGCTTCCCGTCCAAACCAGCCAGCCCGGCAATTTGAAGTTGACGACGCCTTCCCTGCCTTTGTTGTATTGGTAAAATTGGGCCACCGATGTAGGTGAATCGCAGGAGCTCAATAAAGCAAAAAAGATAACGGATATAAATATGGTGGAGCGCATGGGGAAATCTTTTAAAATTTAGACAATAGACTTTTGAGGATAGACCAGCGACCTTTTACTAGCTAGTCTATCCTCTAATACAGCGGTCAATCAATACTTGCGATCCTCGCTGTCGTTGTCGTCCTCGTCGTCGAACTCGTTGGCCAATTTGGACACCTTATCGAGGTCAATTTTGCCGACGAAACTCATGAGTACGAATTCTTCATCGCCCCCTACCAACAAGAGCAGTTCATTGATGATCTTGTTGCCATCGTCCTTGACCAGGAAATCGACATTCTGGCCGTCCTTATCGCGTACCGTCATCAGGATTTCATACTCTTTGGTGTCAATTTTTTGCTTGGCTTCCTTGTAAAATTGCAGGCCGTTTTCTTCAGCTACCAGGATGCGAATGCCTTCCAGGTCTTTGGCCAATTCGATGATGGCTTGAACTTCCTTGTCGTCCATGTCCATTTCGTCAATTTCCAGTTTGCCAAACATGGACAGCAATTTGGAGCTGATATAGACCACCGTGAAGCGATCGTCTTCCATGTATTGCTTGAAATACTTTTCGATGGCATTGCTTGAAGTTTGGGCTTGAGCCATAGCCACTACACCTAAGAATAAGGCAGTAAAAATCCATTTAGAAAATCTCATGGTGATTTCTGTTTTTTAAAAGTGAATGATTGAGTAGTTTGTTATTTTAAAAATCGGGTGATTTCCTTTAGGTTGTCCACCTCTTTGGCGGCCATGTTGGCACCTTGGTTGAGTTCGGCAGATGCCTTGTGCAGGGCAGCAGCGGTTAGTTTGAACGCTTGCTGGGGGTCTTTGACCTCGTATTTCGACCAGTCCACCGCCGCAGTTTCTTCGGCTGCCGCTTTGGGCAAGTGGTGTTGAACCGTCCACCATACGCCCAGGGCCAGTACCACCACTGCCGCTACGCGAACCAGGTAAAAGTGGAGCGACCGTATTTTGGCTTGCGCCGAAATGGGCTGCTTTTTATCCAGGGCTTCGATTTGCTGGAAAAGGCGTTCGTCGAAATCCTGGCCCAGCTCCGCTTGGGCTTCGCCGGAAAAGTACTGGAATAGCGTTTGGTACTTTTCCAGTTCGGCAGGTACTTCGTCTTGCGAGAAATAGCGGCGCAATTGGGCTTCTTCCTGCAAGGAGGTTTCCCCCTCGAAGTAGCGGTCTATCAGCGTGTTGATTCTTTTATTGTCCATAATTGCAACAATTTCGATTGAATGGTTTTTCTGGCTCTGAAAATATTGGTTTTCACCTGTGCCAGCGACAGTTGCAGGGTATCTGCGATCTCCTCATAACTCAGGCCTTCGATATCGCGCAGTTCCATGCTCATTTTTTGGGCTTCGGGCAATTGGCACATCAGCCTTTTAATGTGCCCAAGGGTATCCTGTAGCTCCAACTCGCGTTCCGGGTTGTGTCCATTTGAGCTAAACCCATAAGCCAACTCCAAATCTTCCGATTGGTGGTGCCTTGAGCGGGTTTTGTCGATGGCTCGGTTTTTGGTCAACTGCATACACCAAGCTTCCACATTGGCAATATGGCTGAGCTGGTCGCGGGTTTGCCAAAGCTTGATGAACACCTCCTGCACCACATCCTCCGCCTCTGCCGGATTGCCCGTTATGCGCAGGGCCAGCCGGTAGAGCTTGTTTTTGACGGGTAATATGCTTGTTTTAAATGCTTCGGTATTCATCACAAAAAGACGACGGATGGGTTTGGGAAAAAGTTACAACTGGGTGAAAATAATTTTTTTCTGCGTTACTTAGCAACAAAAGCCACCTATTGAACGCTGTTGTGACTTTAATTAGAGCATCTGAATAGAAACCATCCACTTATGTTGCACCATTACTTACTCATCGCCCTGCGCAACCTGTTGAAGCAAAAACTATTTTCGGGTCTCAATATCGTCGGCCTTGCTATTGGCATTGCCGTTTTTCTGCTGATTGCTTTATATGTTCATTTTGAACGCAGCTATGAATCTTTTTTGCCTCAAGCAGATGACCTCTACCGGGTAGCATTGGAGCGTTACCACGGCGGAGAATTGATGTTGGCTACTGCAGAGAATGTGCCAGGAGTAGGCCCCGCTATGCAGCAAGAAATCCCGGAGGTAGAAAGCTATGCCCGATTGTACAACCTAGGCTACAAAAACAACCTCATCATCACAAATGAAGCGGCTACACCACAGCCAATTGCCTTCAAACACCGCCGTTTTTTATATGCAGACTCCTCTTTCCTGTCAATGATGGGTTATGAAATGGCGGTAGGCGACCCTGCTACAGCTTTAGCAGCACCTTTCAAGGCCGTTATTTCGGAAGAATATGCCAAAAAATATTTTGGAACAACCAATCCGATAGGTCAACACTTGCGCATGCAGGACGACGATTTCAACGATGAAAAAGTAGAAGTGAGCGGCGTTTTTAAAAATCTACCTGCCAATACCCACTTGAAATTTGATGTATTGTTTTCTTACAAGACCTTATTTACGAGAGGCAATCCAGAGCGGTCACAAATTCGATATGGTTCAACCTGGGATCGCAATGATATGTACACTTTCGTAAAATTGAAAGCTGGAACGAATCCTAAAACGGTAGCAGCAAAGCTACCCGCTTTGTTAGCAAAATACAGTCCTTCAGAACTGGCAGAAAACAACCGGAAAGATGTGCTCTATTTGCAACCCTTACGCGACATACACCTTTATTCCGATTTGGCGGAAGAACCTGAACCCAATGGAGATGCCAGGATAGTCTGGTTTATGGCCATGATTGGCATATTGGTATTGATGATTGCTTGGATCAATTACATCAACCTATCCACCGCAAGAGCATTAGAACGAGCCAGAGAAGTAGGCGTGCGAAAAGTGGCGGGAGCGCGAAGAGCGCAATTGATCGGGCAATTTTTGCTGGAATCAGCCTTGATTAATGGATTTGCGGTGCTATTCGCCTTTATGCTCACAGCCCTTGCTATTCCGGGCTTTAATTCATTGACCGGGCTTCGTTTTAGCTTGAACGATCTTTTTCAAGGCTGGCTATGGTTGCTTTTATTGGGCATCTGGATTGCGGGCACCCTGCTATCTGGGTTTTATCCCGCAACTGTACTGGCGGCGTTCCGGCCGATTGCTGTGCTGAAAGGTCAGTTGAAGCATTCGAGCGGTGGTTTGTGGTTGCGCAAAGGTTTAGTCGTTGCACAATTTACCGCCTCTGTAGCACTGATTGCCAGTACTTTTATCCTGCATAGGCAATTGAGGTACCTGCTTCACCAGGATTTAGGCGTAAATATCGACGAAGTATTGGTTGTCGAACGGCCTGGTATTGCACCACGTGAAAATGCTGATTTTCAATCGGCTATTGACGTTTTCAGGGCCGAGTTATTGAAAAATCCGGATCTGAGTGCCGTCGCGGCATCATTTACAGTTCCTGGGAAGCAACGTGAATACAAAGCCCCCATCCGGCGCTTGGGTGCCCCAGCGGAAGAGGCAATTGCTGTAAGGGCTAATAGCATGGATTATTATTTTATGGATATTTTTGAAATGCAATTGCTAGCTGGCAGGGTTTTTTCAGCCGACTTTCCAAGCGATCAGGACACGAGTTGCATCCTGACGGAATCAGCTACGCGATTGTTAGGTTTTGCCAAACCGGAGGATGCCATTGGGCATACTTTATCTTTGGATACCTGGCAGTGGCATCCAATAGTAGTCGGAGTAGTCAATGATTACCACCAGGTTTCGCTGAAAAAAGCGCTAGAACCCACCCTGTTTTTCTGTTCGCCTTATCAGGGTGAGTTTTATTCCATACGTGTAAAAACCAACCATCTGGCTCAAACAATTGACCATGTGCAGCAATCCTGGGAACTGGCTTTCCCCGGCAATCCTTTTGAATATTTTTTCTTGGACGAATATTTTGCCGCTCAATATCAAAACGAAGCGCGGTTGAGTCAGCTCTCCACTGTTTTTGCTTTGTTATCCATTTTGGTCGGTTGTTTGGGCTTATTTGGCTTGTCGGGTTATACCGTAGCGCAGCGTACTAAAGAAATTGGCATTCGGAAAGTGCTGGGAGCCAGCACCAGCGGGCTGTTAAGGCTTTTGTCTAAAGACATCCTTCAATTGGTCGGAGTGGCCATTTTACTAGCCATACCGCTTTCCTGGTGGGCTATGGAAAAGTGGTTGCTGCCACAAACCTTTGGTATCGCACACCGCATTGGCATCGAATGGTGGATTTTTGCCCTGGCGGGGGCAACGGCTATACTCATCGCTTTTTTAACCATAAGCATGCAAAGTTTGAAGGCGACACGGGCTAATCCCGTGGAATCGCTACGACGGGAATGAATATCAAGCGTTGTTCACTACCTTATCAATGGAGCAAGCGGCCTTGCGCATTTCTTACTAGCCTTAATAACTAGGGATTACCTGAAAACCTCCTAATTAAATTTTATTCTAATTTATGGGGTTTCAAGCGCATTATGTGGCGCTTTAATCAAAATACAGCCAGCTTTCAGGGAATCCCGAAATCCCCTCTGGTATCCTTTTTTTAAAGAGGAGTGAACACTTTGGGCTAGCCAGGTTGCTTAATTCTTCTTTTCTTGTTTACTGTAGTGTTCGACGAATTCTTCTCGTGTTAACTTTTTTAACACCCATTCAGATTTTAACCAAAAAAGGTATTTTCCCCTATCTAAAAAAACAGGCTTACCTGCATGACTCCATATTTTTTGTCTTCTTGCCCATTTGTATCCATAGTATCTACCATCATCACTATTGTCTGTCTCTAATTTTATTAATCTTCTAATTTCATCTTTTGCATTATTAAAAATTGGATGAAGTAAATCCTTCAAAAACTGGTTCTGATCTGCTCCATCAGGCCTACGATCACCTGTCTCATGTTGGTTTACCAAAATAGCGATTTCTTTATTAAATAAGTCTATTAGGCTAAGAACCTGTTGTTCACCTAACATCATTTCTTTAATTATTTCATCCCTTTTCACTAATAGCTTTTTCTGAATTTCAGGTGGGACTGCAAAAAAAGAGTTTACCGTACTTACAGAATGTTTTAATTCTATCTCTGCTATGTTATTTTCGGCTAATTGCAATGGAAAGGTTTCAATATTGGAGTCTATAGCGTTCACCACCCATATCATTTTTTCATAAAATCGTTCTCTTGATTTTAATTCATTGAGATCAATTGGAGAACGTTGGAACTCAATAACTAATTCTTTAAAAGGATTAAAAATATCAGCAATGTGTTTGTCTTTATTTTCATGGTCATACTTGATAACCTCTTGCCAGTCAAGTGGAAACTCATTTTTCCAACTTCTGTGCCATTCTGATTCAGGTTCCCACCAATGTTCACATACATTTCCCTTTGGGTGCGCCCAATGGTGTACCTTGATATTGCCACATTTTGGTACTAAATCTAAACCGCAACACTGACAAATTGCGATTGCTCCCTTTTTGGGTTCGATTCTTTTCTTTGTTTCCTTATCAAGTCCAATTCTCACTATTTATAATTATTTACTTGACCCGACAAAAAATTAAATTCGTAATATGAGATACAAAGTATTCCACA
>CALMIR010000080.1 GCA_937864265.1 uncultured Saprospirales bacterium
TTCGACACCAGATAACGACGACGGCGACCAGTCCGAAGACGACGAAGACAACGAAGACGTTACCCCCGAGCAAGCCGACCTGGAATTGGTGAAAACCGTAAACGATGCCACACCAAACGTAGGTGATGTAGTAACCTTCACCATCGTAGTAAGCAACCAAGGGCCAAGCGATGCGACAGGCGTAGCCTTCGAAGACATCGTACCAAACGGATACAGCGCCATCAGCAATATTAGCAACGGCGGCACACTGGCCGGCAACGTGATCACCTGGAGCGGATTTGACATCGCAGCAGGAAGCAGCGTTACCGTGACCTTCGATGCAACCATCGAAGCACCGCTAGCCGGCGTGGATTATGTCAACGTAGCACAAGTGACCGAATCCGATCAATACGATCCAGATTCGACACCAGATAACGACGACGGCGACCAGTCCGAAGACGACGAAGACAACGAACCAGTTAATCCAATACCTGTCATAGATTTGGAATTGGATAAGAATGTCAATAACCAGTTCCCAACGGTTGGCAGCAACGTGGTATTTACCATTGATGTGGTCAATCAGGGACCAAGTACGGCTACTGGCGTTGTTGTAACCGATCTGTTGCCAAGTGGATTCACGTTTGTTAGCTCAAACGGCAACTACAACGCTGCAACAGGGGCTTGGAATATTGGTACACTGGCTGCTGGACAATCTGTGAGCTTGCAAATAACCGCTACCGTTAATCCAACAGGCAATTACTTGAACTTGGCAGAAGTGACTTCAGCTAATGAAGAAGATGTGGACTCTACTCCTGATAATGGTGTGGACACAGATGGCGATGGCTTGGTTCAGGATGATTCAGGTGATGAAGATGATGGCGACGGCATCCAGGTAGCTCCGCAGGAGATCATTGATCTGGAATTGGATAAGTCAGTGAATAATCCGACACCAAATGTAGGTGATATGATTACCTTCACGTTGACGCTGACCAACCAAGGGCCAAACGATGCTACCAATGTGGAAGTTACCGATCTGTTGCCAAGTGGTTATACTTACTTCCATTCCAATAGCGGGTTCTACAACCCAGCGACGGGTGTATGGTTTGTAGGACCATTGGCCGCTGGACAAACGGTACAGCTTCAGATACAAGCAACTGTAAATCCGACTGGTAACTACCTGAACTTGGCAGAAGTAACGACTGCTGACCAAGATGATATCGATTCTACACCTGATAACGGCGTGGATACAGACAACGACGGCGATGTGATCGATGATAACGGCGACGAAGATGATGGTGATGGCGAAGAAGTGATGCCGAACCCGATCATTGATCTGGAATTGGAGAAATCTGTTGACAACGACGAGGTATCAGCAGGCGAAGAAATCACCTTTACCATTGAGGTGACCAACAACGGACCAAGCACAGCAACTGGTGTGGTAGTAAGCGATGAATTGCCAAGTGGATACACGTATGTAAGTTCTAATGGCAACTACAACGCAGCTACAGGCGAATGGAATATTGGCACACTTGCGGCTGGACAGTCTGTTAGTCTGAACATTACGGTAACCGTAAATGAAACAGGCGATTATCTGAACCTGGCAGAGGTGACCAATGCCAATGAAGATGATGTGGACTCAACACCGGATAACGGAGTAGATACAGACGGTGATGGTGATTCAACGGATGACCCAGGTGATGAAGACGACGGCGATGGCGCAGAAATTTCCATCATCTGCCAAATTGATCTGGAGGTAACAGACATCGTTTGTGATGACAACGGTACTCCTGCTGATCCGAGCGACGATACCTATACGTTCAACCTGATCGCAACAGGAAGTGGCAATACTGGCGACTTTGAGATCCGGATAGAAGACGATATTATTCCAGGTACTTTCGAATATGGAGTTCCTGTTCCGTTGGGACCATACGCCATTGCTAATGGGGCAATTTATGTTCAGGTTCAAGATGGAGAATTAGAAGCTTGTCGCGATATTGTAGAAGTACAACCACCCGCAACTTGCTCCGATATTTGTGAAATCGACTTGACTGCCAGCAATATCATTTGTGACGACAACGGAACTCCTGGAGATCCAACAGACGATGTGTTCTACTTCGATGTTTATGTAAATGGCAATGCGAATACCAGCATCTCTTGGACATCTTACATCGATGGTGTGGCCATCTGGACGCAGCGCGGTTACGATAGAACAGAACCTTACGGCCCATTCCCGATTAGCGGAGGCGCTGTAACGGTGGTAGTGATCGACGATGTGAACGCAGATTGTACAGAAAGCATTACGGTACAAGCACCGGAAAGCTGTTCAGATGATTGCGGTATCCAGGTAGAAGTAATCAATACAGTGTGCAACAACAACGGCACACCAACCGATCCTTCTGACGACACCTTTACAGCAACGCTGAATATCATTGGCAATAATGCTGGAAACGGTGGCTGGATCGCCAGCAACGGTAGCGCAGGTGCTTACGGATTGGTCACCAACTTTGGTCCGTTCCCAATTGGCAACGGCGCTAATGTGACCGTGATCTTTACCGATGCATTGGATAATGATTGCTCTACCGTAATTGCGCTGACACCGCCAACTACATGTTCAAACACATGCGACTTTGCTGCAACAGCAGTGAATATTGAATGTGACGATAATGGTACGCCAACAGAACCAGCGGATGATACTTACACCTTCGATCTGATTGTGACCAGTATCAATAATACCAGCGGTACTTGGACGGATCAGAATGGCAACACGGGTACATATGGGGTAGCCGAGTCTTATGGGCCATTCCAGATTGGTACACCAACTACCCTGATTCTTCAGGATGCCTTGAATGCGAACTGTACGGAAGTCATTACAGTAAGCTCTCCTCCATCTTGCTCCAATGTCTGTGACATA
The DNA here is from genome assembly GCA_937864265.1 of uncultured Saprospirales bacterium. Lineage (GTDB taxonomy): Bacteria > Bacteroidota > Bacteroidia > Chitinophagales > Saprospiraceae > CALMIR01. The sequence goes on from CALMIR010000080.1 coordinate 2,891, forward strand.
ACAGCAAATGTGGTGAGTAGCCCGATCTGTAACGACAACGGCACACCAACCAACCCTGATGATGATTACTACACCTTCCAAGTACAAGTGGTGGGCAATAACACTTCATCTACAGGTTGGACGGCAAGCAATGGAATTTCAGGGGTGTACGGCCAGACGGTAACATTTGGACCTTATCAACCAGGCGCCAGTGTGTATGTTGTGGTATCAGATAATACCGATGCCAACTGCCAAGCTCCTGTCAATGTGCAAATACCAAGCGGATCTTGCTCAGATGTCTGCCAGATTTCTGCTCAAGTGACCAGCGTACTTTGCGATGATATGGGTACAGGTTTCGATGGCTCCGATGACGAATGGTACTTTGTGGTCTATATCGACGGCTCCAATACCAGTGGTTCTTGGACAGCAAGCAACGGCCAGGAAGGGTCGTTCGATGATTACGAGGTCTTTGGCCCTTATTCCTTTGGCCAATCCTTCGTGACACTGACTTTTGCCGATAGCGAAGATGCTTCATGCTCGGCTACTGTTACGGCGTTTGCTCCGGAAGAAACCTGCTCCGACGATTGCGAAATGGAAGCGGAAATCATCAACATCCAGTGCAGTGATAACGGCACTCCAACGGATGATAGCGATGATACTTACACCTTCCAGGTCGTAGTCACTGGCACAAATGTAGGTGTACTGGGATGGAGACAAGTGATCAACGGAACACTTGGTACAACACACTATCCATACAATACACCAGTACAATTTGGACCTTATCCGATTGCAGGTGGTGACGTTACCATACAGATGGTGGATGCCTTGGATAACAGCTGTGGCGATATGGCAACAGCAATAGCTCCGGCACCATGCTCTGATGGTTGTGAACTGATACCTTCTGTTTACCACATCGTTTGCGATGACAACGGAACGCCAGCCGATCCATCAGATGATACTTACGCATTCGAGTTTGTTGTAAATGGCGCGAATACAGCCGGAACTACCTGGGTAGCTAATATCAGCTCCGTGGGTACAATTTCTGGAACTTACGGTGTACCAGTAACGGTTCAAGGTATTTCGATTGTCAATACAGGTGATGTTCAAATCACTTATATCGCAGATGCAACCGATCCGACCTGTAGCACCGACCAGCCTTTAACGGTACTGGCGCCCGCTACCTGCTCCAACGATTGCAGCTTGGTTGCTCAGGCAATCAATGTAACTTGTGATGACAACGGCACACCGTTCGACCCAAGTGATGATACTTACGGATTCCAGTTATTGGTGAATGGCATCAATACCGGTGGTAACTTATGGATGGCTATGATACCTGGTGTAGGTATGGTAAGCGGTTCTTACAACGTACCATTTAGCGTAAGCGGCATCCCAATCGCAAGTGGCGACCTCGAAATCAGCTTCATCGTGGATGTGGTCAACCAAGACTGCGGAATTGCTGAATCAGTATTTGCGGTAGCACCTGCACCATGCTCAGCTCCTGAGGCTGATTTGGAACTGGATAAGAGTGTGAACAACAGCACACCAATCATAGGTGAGCAAGTAACCTTTACAGTGACCTTGAGCAACGCCGGCCCATCTACTGCTACGGGGGTAGTCGTAACGGATCAGTTGCCAAGTGGATACCAATACGTCAGCCATAATGCCTCAATAGGCACATACAACCCTGCCAACGGCCAGTGGAATGTAGGTAGCCTTGCGGCAAATGCCAGCACCAGCCTTCAGATTGTGGTGGTGGTGAATGAAGATGGCAACTACGTCAACGAAGCAGAAGTAACTGCGGTCAACGAAGACGATCCGGATTCCACACCTGACAACGACGTGGATACCGATGGCGACGGCGATTGTAGCGACGACAACGGCGATGAAGACGACGGCGATTGCGAAGAAGTGACACCAGAGCAGCCTTGTTCTGTACAGGTGAGCTTGGGCAATATCGTTTGCAACGACAACGGCACGCCTTTCGATCCGAGCGACGATACCTTCAGCTTCGTCTTGAACGTGAATGGCCAGAACACCAGCGGTTCATGGGTAGCTACGACTAGCATAGGCACGCTGACAGGCAACTATGGTGCTAATACCTTCGGTCCTTATCCGATTGCAGGTGGCAACATCACCATTACACGGGTAGAAGATGCCAACGATCCGACTTGCGGCTTGAACTTGAACCTTCCTGTTACAGCGCCAGCACCATGCTCTGATAACCCAGAGGCTGACCTGGAACTCGATAAGAGTGTCAACAACAATACCCCACAAGTGGGCGAGCAGATCACCTTTACGGTAACACTGACCAATAACGGGCCAGCTGTAGCCACAGGTGTAGTAGTGACTGACCAACTGCCAAGCGGCTACACGTATGTCAGCTCAAATGGCAACTACAACCCAAGCACTGGTCAGTGGAACGTAGGCACTGTTGGCGTGAACCAGACCCTAACACTGGAAATCAACGTGGTTGTTAACGCAAGTGGTTCTTACACCAACTACGCAGAAGTAACGGCTGCGAACGAAGACGATCCAGATTCTACGCCAGACAACGACGTGGATACGGACGGCGACGGAGATTGCAGCGACGATAACGGCGATGAGGACGATGGCGATTGTACAGAGGTCACACCTCAAATACCATGTGCTATTTCGGTGACTTATCTGGGACACATTTGCGACGACAATGGTACACCAGGTAATCAAATGGACGATACCTTCACTTTCACAGCAATTGTTAACAATAGCGGTGCAGGTACGGGTTGGACAGCATTCGACGGTACAACGGGGGCTTACGGTGTGGAAACCACATTCGGTCCATACCCAGCATCAGATATAGGTGCTACCTTCAGCCTGACATTTGTGGATAACAACGATCCAAACTGTCAGACAGATCTGGTCATCGATATACCTAACTGTACCAACGACTGCGACTTAACGCCAAGCATTCAGAATGTGATTTGCAACGATAACGGCACACCTGACGATAGCTCGGACGACACCTTCACCTTCGATTTGACCGTTCATGGTAACTTCGTGGGCGATACCTGGTCATCCACCAATGGATACGTCGGTGAGTTCGGTGTGGCTCAGACCTTTGGTCCGTTCCTGATAGCAGATGGCGATATTACCTTCACGGTATATCCCGATGCGAATCCGACTTGCGTACTGGCGGTATATGTCACAGCGCCACAGTCTTGCTCTAATGCTTGCGGCCTGGTAGCGGATATCATCAACGTAGAATGCAACGACAACGGAACGCCTTACTTTGCTGACGATGATTACTTCACTTTCGATGCGAACGTGACCATCGATGCAGCAAGTACCTTCTGGCTAGCTACCATCGGTGCAGGTGTACCTGTGATTGGAAACTACGGAGTGCCAATGACTTTTGGTCCGTTCCCGATGAATGGCGGTGATATTACCATCAACTTCGATGCGCTTGGTGTGGACAACTGCGATATTACTGTGGTTGTTCCCGTACCAGATCCATGCTTCCTGGTGCCACAAGCAGACTTGGAGTTGGATAAGACGGTCAACGACAATATGCCAACTGTAGGCGAGCAAATCACCTTTACGGTAACGTTGAGCAATAGCGGTCCGGTAGCAGCTACAGGTGTAGTCGTAACCGACCAGTTGCCAAGTGGATATACTTACGTCAACTCTAGCACCACAACTGGCACCTACAACCCGAACACGGGTGCATGGACAGTAGGCACGGTAGGCGTAAACGAAACGGAAACGCTGACCATCACGGTAATCGTCAACGCAACAGGCACTTATACGAATTACGCGGAAGTGACTGCTGCAAATGAAGAAGACCCGGATTCTACACCTGATAACGGCGTGGACACCGATGGCGATGGCGATTGCAGCGACGATAGTGGTGACGAAGACGATGGCGATTGTATCGAGGTGACTCCTCAAGCGCCTTGTCAGATTCAGGTTGGATTGGGCGACATCGTTTGCGATGACAACGACACGCCAAACGATCCATCCGACGATACTTACTCCTTCACCCTGATTGTAAACGGCATCAACCCGGTTAGCAATTCATGGGTAGCTACGACAAGTATTGGCACACTGACAGGCGCTTACGGCCCGATTACATTCGGACCTTACTCCATCGCTGACGTAGGCAACATCATCATTACCAGAGTAGAAGATGCTGCTGATGCGACTTGCGGATTGAATCTGAACCTGACAGTAGCAGCGCCACAGCCATGTTCTGACGAGCCTCAGGCTGACCTTGAGTTGAATAAGAGCGTGAGCAACAGCACACCGATGGTGGGCGAGCAGATCACTTTCACCGTTACCCTGACCAATGATGGTCCGGTAGCAGCAACAGGAGTGGTCGTAACGGATCAATTGCCAAGTGGTTATACCCTGGTAAGCGCCGATGCAAGCACAGGCACTTACAATCCAGCCACAGGTGATTGGACGGTAGGTACCATCGCTGCCAACGATACAGAGACATTGATTCTTACCGTAACTGTAAACGCAACAGGTGAGTACACCAACTACGCTGAGGTAACCGCTTCTAACGAAGACGATCCGGATTCAACACCAGATAATGGTGTGGACACAGATGGTGATGGCGATTGCAGCGACGACAACGGCGATGAGGACGATGGCGATTGCGTGGAAGTAACACCACAAATGCCAGGCGACTTGTTCGTGGATTGTCCGGTGAGCAACCACTACTGCCCGATCATTGGTGAAGACATCATGTTGTTCTCTACCGATCCGTTCGATTGTAGCGCGACCATCCTGGTACCATTCCCAGAGGTTACCTCTGAATGTTCTGATACCTGGACTGTGCTTACCGAAGTGGTTCGTTACGATACCATAGGCAATACCGTGATAGAAGTGATTTTGGCCACCATCGAGCACGATGACCCACGCTTGATCACAGGTATTGAATTGGGCGACTACTTCTTCCGCTATACCGTAATGGATGGCTGTGGAAACATAGTGGTTCGCGAATGTCGCTTCCGGGTAGCCGACTTGTCAGAGCCAGTAGCGATTTGCAACGGTGCGATCAACATCTCAGTGGGTGGATTTGGCCTGGCCAGATTGTACGCTCACCAGGTGGACAACGGCAGCTACGATAACTGTGGAATCGACAGCATCCTAGTACGTCGCGTTTACACCCGCGATCCGATGACTTGCGATACCTTGCTTCAGCCTTACTACTCCGATTGGGGGCCATACGTGGACTTCACTTGCTGCGATGCAGGTTTGTATGTAACGGTTGAGTTGAGAGTGGTTGACGTGAACGGCATGGAAAATACCTGCTGGTTGAACGTACTGGTGGAAGATAAGACCCTACCATACTGCTATGGTCTGGAAGACGTAACAGTAGGATGCGGTGATCTGCCAGCCGACTTCGATCCATACAACTTGACGCATCTGAGAAATCAGTTTGGTTGGGTGACCGTATTCGACAACTGTTCTGCGGATGCCATCGAACTTGATCCAATCGTTGATTGGGATGGTTGTGGTTCCGGCAGCATCATCCGCCGCTTCTTGGCGATAGACCAGGTAGGCAACGTGTCCATGGCTGAATTCCATCAGGTGATTGTCATCAACGATGTAGAAGCCTACGACATACGCTTCCCAGCGGATGCAGTGGTGATGTGCGATTCGATCATTGCCGATACCGCTATCGTTTACTACTACGGCTGCGATTCCATCACGGTAAGCCATCGCGATTCGATACTCAGCCCAATAGATGACGAATGCTACCGCATCGAGCGCACGATAGACGTGGTCAACTGGTGCCGCTACGACGGTGTCGCTGATCCGTTCATCATCAGCAGAGATGAGGACTGCAACGGCATAGAAGGTGAAGCGCCGGTGTGGGTACTGTACCGCATGGATTCTACCTTTGTGGATGCAGATAGCTTACAGTACAACTTATGGCCGCTGGCGGGTACGAAAGATACCTTATGCGATGATACGACCAACCCGGATGGTTACTGGAGAGCAATCTCTAACCCAGCGACCGTCGGATTCTGGCGATATACTCAGATACTGACTGTTTACGATACAGTGGCTCCGCGCATCACCTTTATGGAACCGGCTCCATTCTGTAGCTTCGATACCATAAACTGTACGGGCACAATTGAATACCCATTCGAGGTATTCGAGCCATGCTCTGCCGATAGCCTGACCTTCAACGTACTGCTTGACGCAAATGCAGACGGAACTATTGATCTGGATGTAACTGATTCAGTAGAGATCATCGGAACCTATCCGAACTTTGCGATCGTCGGTGATTTCCCAATAGGTACGCATGCACTGCGACTGCTCACAAGCGACAACTGCGATAACGTAGCTGTGGACAGCCTACCATTTGAAGTGGTGGACTGCCTGGTGGCCGAACCGATCGTATTCGATGGATTGATCGTTGAATTGGTGCCGCTACCTGCTGGTGTAGATGCGGATAATGATGGAGACTATGACATTGCCGCTACTCAGATACACGTGAACTACTTGATAGCAGACGAACTGTTCGATTGCAGCGGCTTAGTGGAATACTCCATCAACCGCGTAGGCGAAATGCCGGATGCTTCTCGTACGACGCTTATGCTGACCTGCGATGATCCTGAAGTAGTAGATGTAGAGATCTATGCTTGGGATCAGGCCAACAACCCATATGCGATCCAACCGGATGGTGCAATAGGTGGCCGCAACCGCAGGGCTGCTCAGACAGAAGTGGTGATCAACAACAAAGATTACTGCGAACTAGCTGTTCAAGGCGATGGCAATGATCAAGCTACTCCGATACTAGAACAAAACCGTCCAAACCCATTCAACCGCGAAACGGTCATCCGTTTCTGGTTGCCAGAAGATGGACAGGTTGATCTAACGATACGCGATATTACAGGTAAAGCAGCTAAGAATTTCGGCGGATTCTACAAAGCAGGTTACCACGAGGTTCATTTGAGCCGTGAAGACTTGACATCCTACGGAATTTTCTACTATACCTTGACGACAGATACATTCACTACCACCAAACAGATGTTGGTAGTCGAATAAAGAGTACTGATAAACTGTGCATATTCGTTTTCGAGGCCAGGGAGTTTCCCTGGCCTTTTTTTTGTCATTATGGCTGTAAATGCTTATTTACACTTGCATAAGGAATAATTTTTTCTATACTTTGTAAACTGCTAGGACAAAGGAGGTGAAAACCCTTTCTGTGCAGGGGAAACAAAAGCCTCTTTCAAGGGTTTCTGGAAAGGGGATAATCTCCTTACCAAAAAAGGATTATTTGTAAAATCAAAAAAATGAGTATGCGACATACTATTATTTTCCTGGGCTTGAGCCTGATGCACTATTTTACTTTTGCTCAAACCAACCGTGCTACGCTGAATTTACCAATCGATAATTTGAAAACGGCACATTCAGAAGCCATCCTACTGCCTTTGGAAGCGGGAGACGCTTCTTTTTTGTCCTTGTTTTTCATTTGGTCGGGAGAGGCGGAACACTTGGAGATGCGCTTTTCGGCAGATGCTATCAATTGGGGTGCATGGGATCATTTGCATTTGGATGCCCATGCCGATCAAAAAGCCGGGCGCAAAATCAGTGAGCTGTATTTTGCCAACAAAACCAGCCGCTACATTCAAATCGCTTTGAATACGGGTTTGCAATCGCTTCAGATGCAGTGCTTTAATCCAGGCCTTTCTAAAAAGGAAGCAACCTATACAGAGCCGATGGATCGCAACTACTGCCCGTGCCCACAACCCGCCTATCAAGGCCGACTGGATTGGTGTCCGGACGGTTCTTGTCCGCCCGATGCGACGCCTGTTTATACCACAGTCACTCACTTGATAGTACACCATTCAGCTACTTCTAATACAGCTGCCGACTGGGCCGCTGTGGTGCGCTCCTTTTGGGATTTCCACGTTTTTGGCAATGGTTGGGACGATATTGGTTACAACTGGCTGGTCGATCCGAATGGGGTATTGTACGAGGGTAGGGGAGATAACCTTCTGGGTGCCCATTTTTCGGGCGTTAACGGAGGCACGATGGGTGTTTGTGTGATTGGCGATTTTACAGATGTCACGCCTACTGTTGAAGCTAAAGCGATGCTCACACAACTGCTGGCTTGGAAAGCTTGTGATGTTGATATTGATCCACTAGGCAGCGCCATCCATGCCTCTTCTGGTCTGAATCTCAACCGGATATCCGGTCATCGGGACGGTCCCTTACCGACGGCTTGTCCGGGCGATTCATTTTACCCACAATTGCCAGAGGTGCGCCAATCGGTAGCTGACCTGATCAGCAGTGCTTGTGCGGCCATTGCTCCACCTGATGACTTGACGGTGACTACGGCCAGTGAAACCCAACTCAACCTGAATTGGGTGGACGAGTCAGATAATGAAATGGCCTTTTTAATTGAGCGATCTCTCAGCTTTAATGGCGACTACGAGCAGATTGCCGAAACGGCAGCTAATGCAACGAGCTACGAAGACGAAGGTTTGACCCCACAAACGGGCTACTACTATCGAATTCGTTCAGCTAATGTCCAGGATACTTCCGTTTATAGCAATAAAGCCTTTGGTGCTACGATTATTTCGGGCACTCATACGCCTGACCAGACTACGCAGATTGTAGTTTTTCCCAATCCAGCCAAGGACAAGCTTTTCATGGAACTATACTTTGAAAATACCGCATCCATTCGATTGGAATTGTTGGACGCAAGCGGTCGTTTGTTGAAAAACAAAGATGTACCAGGAAAAGGCCGCCAGGAATGGGCGATCGGCGATTTACCAACGGGCATTTATTGGCTGAAAGCCGTGTCTGGTTCAGCTGTTTCGACGATCAAGGTGCAGGTAGAGTAGGGTAGGTGCGTGACTCAGATGGATAGATAACTCGCTGCATTCAGCTAAATGCAGCGAGTTAGTATTTTTTAATCCGTTTTCCTTTTGCGGAAGTGTTTAAAATAAAACGCCACAATAGCCGGGAAACGGTAGCCCCGCTTGGCCAGGTGTTTGGATCCCTCCTGAAAAATATCAGGAAATCCTTTGATACCGTGGCCTTCTAGCAGGCGATTGTAGTAATTGAAAAGAGCCACTATGGCAATCACATCTTCCAGTGCTTTTTCTGACCAACCTGCAGCAAACACCTGATCGGCATCATCCTGTACCATTTTGGCCGGGCTTAGGGTCAGTTTTTTAGCAAAATAGAAAATGGGATGCAGCTTTTTTTCAATGGGGCTATCGTCGATAGCCTTTAGCAGGTCTTCGATGGTATTTGGCTGAATGCCAAATCGCAGCGCGACGGCTTCGTGAATCCCCGTGCAGTATTGACAGGCATTGAGCGCCGAAACGTAAGCGGCCAGCAATTCGCGGTCGGCGATACGCAGCTCTGATTTTCCGCGCAAAACCATATCGGTAAAAGCATTGATTTTACCATAACGCCGGGTATTGCGCAATAGAATGTCCGTAATGTCGGAATAGTCGTTGAGGTAACTGAAAAAGGGCATAGTGTTGGATTATAGATGTTGATGATTGATGCTGTTCGATTGAGGACGGGCAAGCAAGCACACCCGCTCCGCCAAAGGCGTATCGGGCAGGCTGCCATTGGCGTGGTAAACGAGCCCGTCTTCTCCCATGTTTTTCGCGGGAACAGCCGGGTAAAAAACCACCCGTCTGAGCCGGGCAGGAAAACCACCCGCCTCCCGCTTTCAGCGGAATTCGCCCGCCCGGCCCGCCCGACCGGATCAATCCGGGCGGAACGACTCCGGATCGGACGGGGGCAGGGAAACCTGAAACCAGAAACCTCCACTCCTCATTCCCCCGTTAGCGTATCTGCAATATCCGTTGAGGAAGCTTGTATGGCTGGAAGGATGGCCGCTACAAAGCCGATCACAACAGCACCAATCAGTAGCCAGACTTCTTCCTGTAAAAAGACCCAGGCTTGAAAGGAATAGCGATAGGCTGCTTCCATTTTAGCCGCTAGTAAACTCATCCCGCCGTGGCTCAATACCATACCGATGGCAAAGCCCAACAGCGCCAATAAAACGCCTTCAAGTATGATTAGGGAAAACAAGTGTCCCCGACTTGCCCCCATTACCCGCATCAGCGCCAATTCATACTTGCGCTCCTTGAGAGAGGAATACAGCGAGATAAAAATGCTCAGGCCAGAAACAAAGATGATTACAATGGCCAAAATGCGCAGCGCTTGTTCGCCCGTGCCCATCAGATTGAACAAGCGATTGATCTCGATAGCGGGCGTAGCTGCCTGCATATCTGTATTTTCATTGATACCCCGCTGCATGTTCAGTGCCTGGTAATTGTGGCCTTTGAATCGGAGCAAAAGTGAAGTGATGGCTTTGTCATCGGGTTCTTCGAGCAGCGACTTTGGGGTCAATTCGGCGTGGTGATCGTGATCGTGCGCCTGCTCGCCATCATGATGGTGGTCGGAGTGTTCCTCCCCGTGTTCGTGGTCATGATCTTTTTCGTGGCTATCTTCGCCTTCGTGTTCATGATCGAGATGCTCCTCATCGTGCTCATGTTCTTCGGTTGCCGGTTCAGCAGTTGTTTCCGCCTCTGACTCGTGCTCGTGAACCAGCCAAAAACTTTGTGTCGTTGTTAAAATCAGCTGATCCACTACGGTGCCGCTGGGCGCTAAAATACCAACTACTTCAAATTCGTGATCGTGATCCTGGCTGAGCTCCTCATCATCCATCAGGCCATGCGAACTTTTAAAGTGGTCGCCGATTTTCAAATTAAGGGCTTCCGCTATACCTGCACCTATAGTCACTTCAAAATTTTGAGACCAAACGCGACCTTGACCGATACTGGCTTGATACAACTCCAGAAATCCCGGCTCCGTACCTACGATGCGATAGCCCTTGTAACTATCGCCCATCGAAAGCGGTACCGCTTTTTCTATCAGCGGGTGATTGGGATTGAGAAAAGGCCGGGCTTCTTTTAAGCTGATATTACCTGTAGGCGAGTCGATGTGGTACATGCTGCAAAGTATGAGTTGCAGCGGGCTACCTTTGGCGCCGATCACCAGATCGACCCCCGCCAGATTTTTTTCAAAATTGTCTTGCAATTGTTTTTGCAGTAAAAAAAGCAGCGAAATCAACCCGATTCCCAGCGAAAAGAGCAAAATACTCAGCGACATGTCCAGCGGTTTGCTGATCAGGTTTTTCCAACTCAATTTCAGCAAGTTCATGCCAGTACGATTTGATGTTCGAAATGTTGTTTCAATCGGGCATCGTGGGTGACGACTACCAGGGTAGCATTGGCTGCTTTGGCCTGTTCTTCCAATAGGGCGATGACCTGAGTGGCGTTGTCATCGTCTAGCGCAGAGGTAGGCTCATCGGCCAGTACCAGTTGGGGTTCGTTGATGAGGGCACGGGCAATGGCTACCCGCTGCTGTTCGCCGATGCTGAGCCGACTGGTTTTTGTCTTCACTTGATGGGCAATTTGCAGTCGTTCGAGTAGCGACTTGATTTTGCCTGAATTGGCAGGCAGTCCGGCCAATTGCCGGGCTAAAGCCAAGTTTTCATACACATTTAGCGCACGAACGAAATGGGATTGCTGAAAAACCATGCCGATATGCCTGCCCCGGAAGCGGTCTAATTGGGCAGCGGACAGTTGAGTAATAGCCGTATCACCTATTCGGATTTCTCCTTTTTCTGGCTTGCGCAAACCGGCCAATAGATTCAGCCAGGTGGTTTTACCGCTGCCTGATTTGCCCAAAATGAGGCAGGCTGTACCCGGGGCACAAAACAAATCCGGAAAATGAAATGTTTTCTGGCTGTGGTAGTTGAAATACAGGTCTTTGGATTGAAGCATGGTGGTATGGATTGCAAAATGCCTTAAACGCGCAACTAAAACTTAACGGAATCTGCTTGAAAATTGTTTAGGCCATAAAGGTAATGAATGTTGTGGGTATGGGGCAATACCTGTTTTGGAAAAAATGGAGATAGCATTGGTTGCTGCTAAATGTATGAAAAATGCTTGTGAGTCTTAGCTGCTTTTTCTAAGTAATCACCCATTCAGCAGATTGTTTTTGGCAAATTTTTTAGCTTGTAAGTAGAGAAAAATAATTAGTTAGTTCTACTTTGACAAAATAGAATTAGGTAGCTTTATGATTGGAACGTTTTAACCTGAATTGAAAAAATTCTTAATGTTAAAAAAGCTTAAATATATGAGAGTGCTTATTATAACTTTCCTTTTTTCAACTTTTGGATCAATTTGCTTTGGACAAATAGTATCAGAGTCAATGGTTAACTTACGAAAAAAGTATAATCCGCTTTTTTCAAAAGAGTCATCCGTTTTAGCTATTGATTTTGTTCGTGAATATGAAATCAATAAACCTGACACATTGTATTATATGATAATAAAAGTAAACAAAGTAATCCTCGAACAAGAAACAGTTTCAATCGGAACCTCAATATTTGGATCGGGATGGTTGAATGGAAGCTCATTCGGAGCTTCAGCATCTTTCAAGATCAATGAAAGCGAGGGTGAGATGGTATTTAGTTTAGAGAATTTAGAAGAATTTTTTGAATGTGCTAACTCAATTTATAAGTTCATCGTTGGTAAAAATTCAAAGGGGGAAAAGATGAACACTATTTCTTATTGCGAAGTTGGAGACATCATCTTAGGTGCAGAGCTTATAACTTATCAGAGTGGCATTACTGGAATGAATTTTTATTTTAAGATTGGGAATGATGTGGTCTATAAGATGAGAAAAGATGAATTTGAGGAAATAATGGGCACGGTTAATCAAATTCGAAAATCTTGGCAAGGCAAATAATATCTCTGTAAAGATTGATTATACCAGTGTATGAATTGAACCTGTTTAAAAGCTTTACAACTTCATGTCGCAAATCAAACATCAGTGGTATCACTTCATCATGCTGAGCTTGCTCATGGCGCTGGGCTGCACGACGCCATCTCAAATACAAACGACCTCCAATACGTCATTAGAGCAATACGCTTTTTCTGAACTGGACAGTTTATTGTCGGTAGAACAGCGACCGATAGCCGTTTTTTTGCATGCAGCATGGTGTTCGTTTTGTAAAAATATGGAGCAAACCAGTTTTCAAAATGAAAAAGTCATGGAATTGCTCAATAAAAACTATTATTTTGTTTCGTTTGATGGGGAACAAAAAGAAGAGGTGAAGTTTAAGGGACATGTTTTTCAATTTCGACCAAGCGGTCGCAACACGGGCACCCATGAATTGGCTATTGCTCTGGGTAGCGTGGAGGGAAATTTGACGTACCCCACTTTTGTGCTGCTGAATCCGGCCTACGAGCTGATTTTTCAACATCAGGCTTTTTTGAACGCGGAAGCCTTGATTGGAATCTTGGAGGCGGGAATGAAATGATGAGAGAACTCTGGAATCTTACCTTGAATTGTTAAGCCCTCATATGAATAGTTTTAAAGACATTTTCATAAAACACATTGAATTAATATGAAATCTCTTGCAATTTTCTTTTTCCTTTTTTCTACTACCACTGCACTGTGGGCGCAAACAACCAATCCTCGACTCGATACCGCTTTGGCTACCCAACTTGGAGCGGATGAGTACGGTATGAAAATGTATGTATTTGTCATACTGAAATCAGGAAACAATCCAACTACCGATCGATCTTTTATCGACAGTTGTTTTACCGGGCATCTGGCCAATATCCGGCGATTGGCAGCGTCCAATCAATTGATCGTAGCAGGGCCTTTTGGGGAAAACGATTCCGATTTCAGGGGCTTGTTTATACTTAATGTACCTACCCCGGAAGAGGCGGAACAATTGTTGGAGACCGACCCCGCGATAAAAGCGGCTTTGCTAAAAGCGGAGCTTTATCCCTGGTATGGTTCTGCTGCGCTGCCCGCCTACCTGGAAGTACACGATAAAATATGGAAATCGAATCCATGAGGAATCGCCGGATTTAACACAAGCCTTTTTCAACAGGAGCAAATACCAAACGCTTATGAAACAATTTTGGGATGAACGATACGGCCAATCCGAATACGCTTATGGCGAACAGCCCAACAACTTCTTCCGACAACAGCTAGAGATGATTCGGCCAGGCAAACTCCTGATGCCTGCTGAAGGAGAAGGCCGAAATGCCGTATATGCTGCCACTTTGGGATGGGATGTTTTTGCCTTCGATCAAAGCGTAGAGGGGCAGAAAAAAGCCAAAAAACTAGCCCAACTTAAAGGGGTTGAAATAAATTATATCGTCAATGAATTGCAGGATTTGCCTTACGCGCCTACTTCTTTCGATGCAATGGGTTTGATCTATGCCCATTTCCCAGCCGCCAAAAAATCCGAATACAATAAGGCGCTCAGTTTTTTTTTGAAGCCTGGAGGGGTGCTGATCTTCGAGGCTTTCAGCAAGCGTAATCTGGCATATCGTGCCAAAAATGAAAAAGTTGGAGGCCCCAGTGAACTGGATATGCTTTTCTCTAAAGAAGAACTGTTAAACGATTTTGCCAACTTTGACATCAGCTACATCCAAGAAGAGGAAGTTGAACTTTCCGAGGGTTTATACCACAATGGAACAGGGGTGGTGATGCGGCTGGTAGGTAGAAAAAAACAGGACAAACGTTAACTCATAATCGAATAAATTTTTGTTGAAAAATCAGCTCGTTATTGCTTACAAGTTTCAATAGATGCATACCCCCCGATACCCGATCTAAATTAATAGAAGGGGCGCTTGAAGAAATATTACCTTGCATCTCTATGGCGCCCATCATATTGATAATAATGTATGAGACCGGTATATCCATATCAAGGTACCGTTGAATGTTTTTCAAAAACAGGTGATCTTTTACCGGGTTGGGGTACAATTCGATGATTCTACTTTCAGCAGAGGTAGCATGGCAGGCATACAATATCTGATGCGATAATAATACAGTGCCCAGTCCATAACAGTTTGGAAAAACGCCATACGTGCTAGAACCAATGCCTTCATAATAACCCCCCCAATTATTTCCAAAACTGAAATATTTGGGGGGGGCCAAGGTAGTGTGATAAAATATAGAATCCAACACCAGTGGAACTCCCCATTCCGGAAAATCCATACTATCCCCGACAGCCAAACTGTAATCGGCTATCATAACTTCCTCACCTCCAAAATAGCATCAGACAAGAAAAATACTTGCTTTTCAATGGTGTCTTCCCGCACATAATATCCTGTGGAATGATAACAATTCGGTGCCATATTTTCTGTAATAAGATTTGTTATCTATTGTGATCGTATCTTCAGATAATTCGACATTGACTTCTCTATAAGAGCCATGTCCTAAGCCAATACCGACGACCCAACGGAGCATGGCCTCAAGGTCGGTATGTAATCTTGTGCAAAAAGATTGGAGCAGGAATAGCTTAAAAACAATAGGGCAATCGCAAAGCGTATCATAATGCATGAAATTTACTTCCCAATGTAGTTCAAATGTAAACAAGGTAGCGATTTTACCCTTAGAAATGCGAGTAAATGACAACGTGAACTGCACCAGTAGTGCAATAACTTTGAAACCTTTGCCCGTTCAGCAGATAATCTTTATCTTGCTCACAAATACCTTAAATCATGGCGAACTTCTACAAATGCTTACTCTTAATATGGCTTCTGCCATTGCGGGCTTTTAGCCAACCCATTCATCCCTATACCGTGCCCGAGTATGCACCTACTCAGGCTGTCTTGATCGAATGGGATTTCAATGATTATACCTGGAGCCTGTATTCC
The DNA here is from genome assembly GCA_937864265.1 of uncultured Saprospirales bacterium. Lineage (GTDB taxonomy): Bacteria > Bacteroidota > Bacteroidia > Chitinophagales > Saprospiraceae > CALMIR01. The sequence continues at coordinate 18,589 of CALMIR010000080.1, forward strand.
GAACTCATTGCCGAATGCCGGGAAGCTACAGAAGTGATCTGCGTGGTGCGCGATCTCAATGAGGAAAATCAGATGCGGCAGCGACTCCAAAACGATGGCGTGTCGCTGTCCAATATCAGTTTTATCCATGTCCCATGCGAACGCATGTGGATACGCGACCACGGTCCTTTCGCGGTACGCACCGATCTGGGCGTTGCCTACCTCGATTTCAATGATAAAGCCAATAGCGGCATGGACGAAAACCTACCCACCAACCTGGCCAACGCCTGGGGTTTGCTGTCGTATCAGCGTCCTTGGATATTTGATGGCGGCAACTTACTGGTGGACAGCTACGGTACCCTGTTTTGTACGGATGGCCTATACACCAATAACCCAGCCATGCCACGCGCCCAAATCGATCAGGAATTGGAACAATACATGGGGATACGAAAAATAGTAGCCCTGCGGCGTCAGCACGACGATTACTGGGGGCATATCGACATGCAAGCCAAACTACTCGATGACAGCACTTTTGTTGTTTCCAGCGTTACGCCCTCCCATCTCGGGTACGACAGTTTGGAATTGAACTACCTCTATCTGGATACCCTCACCGCTCCCAATGGTCAACCTTATCGCATCCGTCGATTACCCCATGCCGAAAACTGGAAAACCTATGCCAACGCCCTGATCCTCAACGATCGAGTGATCGTGCCGACCTACAATCACCCCAATGATAGCATGGCCTTACAAATCTATCGGGAACTCATGCCCAACCATACCGTGCGCAGCGTCAACTGCAACAAAATCATCGCTTGGGAAGGCGCATTGCACTGCATCACCATGCAATTGTTCGATTCTAGCCAAGTAGTGGCGCTGAAGGAATTGGCAAGTTCGATCGAACCGCTGCGCATTTTTCCCAACCCAGCCAGCGCCCAAACGGAAGTATCTATACAAGGATGGTCGGATAGCCATCAAGCGATGCATTTGCTCATCTACAACCAGGCAGGGCAATTGTTTCGTATGATGGCCGTGCAGCTGTTGCCGGGTGAAAATAGGATTGCCCTTACGGAAAATTTGCCAGCCGGGCAGTACCGGATTGTACTACAAGGGGAAAATGGGATGGAAAGAACAGGCTTGTTGATGGTAGTAGATTAACGGAATTTATTCATCAGTATTATAGCCGTGAAAAACGTACTCCTTTTTTTTATTGGCATGGCCTTGGTCGCTTCGTGTGGGGCACAATCCAATCATGTACTCTGGTACGATCAGCCCGCTCAATATTTTGAAGAAAGCTTGGTATTGGGCAATGGCAAAATGGGCGCCTCCGTTTTTGGCAGGGTCGCTTCGGATAAAATTTACCTGAACGACATCACGCTCTGGTCGGGAGAGCCTGTTGACCCTAACATGAATCCCAAGGCGCATGAGTATGTTCCCAAAGTCCGCGAAGCACTTTGGGCAGAGAACTATCCACTAGCTGATTCGCTGAACAAGTACATTCAAGGCTCTTTTTCGCAATCCTATGCCCCACTGGGTACTTTGTACCTCAACTTCAGACACCAGGGAACACCTCACCGCTACCATAGGGAATTGGACATTAGCCAAGCCATCTCGACGCTCAGTTATGAGGTGGACGGCATTCGCTTTCAAAGAGACTATTTCATTTCCCACCCAGATAAAATCATGGTCATTCGCTTGAGCAGCAATGGGAAAGCTGCTTTGAATGCTTCCATTGATTTTGAAAGCTTGTTGAAATATTCAAGTAGCTCTCAAGAGGACATCCTCCGTGTAAATGGCTACGCGCCCTACCATGCCGAACCCAGTTACCGGGGCAATATGCCCGACCCTGTTCGTTTTGATGAAAATAGGGGCACTCGTTTTTCCACTTTCATTAAAGTAAAAAACAAAGGAGGCAAGGTAATCTGTACCGACCGTTCCATTGAGCTGTCCCAATGCGATGAAGTGGTCGTTTATATTTCCATCGCCACCAGTTTTAATGGATTTGACCAAAATCCGGCGACCAATGGCCAGGACAACCAAGCACTGGCGCTCGAGCAGTTGAACAGCGCTTTCGCGCAAACCTATGAGGCACTCCAAGATAGGCATCTCCGCGATTACCAATCGCTTTACAACCGGGTAAAACTGGATTTGGGCAGCAGTCAAGCCCCGGATTTGCCAACCGATGAGCGCTTGAAACGCTACGAAACGGGCCTGGAGGATAAAAACCTGGAAGTGCTCTATTTTCAATTTGGCCGCTATTTGCTCATTGCCAGTTCCCGTACACCTCAAGTGCCCGCCAATTTACAAGGTCTCTGGAATCCCTACCTGCGCCCGCCCTGGAGTAGCAATTATACGCTGAATATCAACGCCGAAGAAAACTATTGGCTGGCAGAAACGGCTAACCTGCCTGAATTGCATGAGCCGCTGCTGGGGTTTATTGAAAATCTGGCCATTACCGGGGCCCTTACGGCAAAAACTTTCTATGCTGCGGACGGATGGGCGGCCTGCCACAATTCAGATATTTGGGCCATGAGCAATCCTGTGGGTGATTTTGGCAAAGGCGATCCGGTTTGGGCCAACTGGAACATGTCGGGGCCTTGGCTGTCCACCCACCTTTGGGAGCATTACCTGTTTACCCAAGATCCCGTTTTTTTAAAAGAAAAAGCTTATCCGCTCATGAAAGGCGCGGCCTTGTTTTGTCTCGATTGGATGGTACGGGATAAGCAGGGAAAACTGGTGACAGCACCCAGTACCTCGCCTGAAAATTTATATCGAACTCCGGATGGATACGTGGGGGCTACCCTCTACGGTGCAACCGCTGATTTGGCCATGATCCGGGAATTGTTTCAAAACATCATGCAGGCTGCCGAGGTTTTAGACCTAAAAGACGCATTCACCCGAAAGGTAGAAAAAGCGTTTCAAAACCTGCATCCCTATGCCATAGGCCGCGATGGCAGTTTGCAGGAATGGTACTACGATTGGGAAGACCAGGATCCTCAACATCGCCACCAAACGCACTTGTTTGGCTTGCACCCGGGGCACCATATCAACCCAATAGAAACCCCTGAACTGACCAATGCTTGTCGTAAGGCGCTGGAAATCAAAGGCGACCAGACAACCGGCTGGTCAAAAGGCTGGCGGATTAACCTATGGGCACGGCTATGGGACGGCAACAGGGCTTACAAGATGTATCGAGAACTCCTGAAGTATGTCCCACCTGATGGGGTGAACGTCAATTACGGTGGGGGAGGGGGTACCTATCCCAATCTGTTCGATGCGCATCCGCCTTTCCAAATCGACGGCAATTTTGGCGGAGCAGCCGCTGTGATCGAATTGTTGTTGCAATCAAGCGGAGATAAAATTTATTTGTTGCCGGCCTTACCGGATGCTTGGGATAGCGGCTTCGCAAAAGGGCTATGCGCCCGGGGCGGCTTTGAATTGGATATCGAATGGAAAGGCCACCAACTGACTCGAACGACCATCCGGGCAAGAGTCGATGGCAAAACTACCCTGATTTATGGCGATCAGCAAAGGGCATTGGAACTCAAAAAGGGAGAAGTGAAAGAGGTGGTTTGGTAAAAAAACAAAAGCGATCTGGTAATTTTCTACAAGCTAAAAAACGCAGAAAAATTAAGTTCCCGATTTGTCCTTACCCTAGCGGGCTAAACGGTTCATTTTAAGTGTGTCCGCTAGGGTAAGGACTTTGATAAATCGGGAAGTAATTTTTTGCACACTACTACTAATATGGAAAAAAACTACAAGGGTACTGTTTCCTGGATGGTTCTCATCTTATCGGCTTTTCTATTGTCGTTTGATGAAACGCCAATGATTGAAAAGCCAACCAACATTATACTCGTTTTTGCGGATGATTTGGGTTATGGCGATCTGAGTTGCTACGGCCATCCGACAATTCATACAAAACACCTGGATAAAATGGCCGGGGAAGGCATCCGTTTTACCTCTTTTTACGCAGCTGCGTCCGTATGCACGCCCTCCAGGGCAGCGCTGCTGACAGGCCGATACCCGATCAGGAATGCACCTTACAATTTCGGGCCGGAGTCCAAAGACGGATTGCCCCTGGAGGAAATTACCCTGGCGGAGGTATTAAAGAAAAAAGGTTACAAAGCCCAGGCCATAGGAAAATGGCACCTGGGGCATCTGCCAGCATATTTACCCACTGCCAGAGGATTTGATTCGTTTTACGGACTGCCCTATAGCAACGATATGATTTTACCCTGGTGTCCTTGGTTAACGGAATCGGACAAATTGTTTTTGTACGAGGATGGCCTCCCCGTCAAAGAAATCGGCTATGATCAGGAAAATTTAACGGTTGACTACACCCAAAAAGCGACGGCATTTATCAGAGAACACCGGGACGAGCCTTTTTTTCTCTATCTGGCACACAATATGCCGCATTTGCCCATTAGTACAGCTAAAGCGTTTGTTGGGAAATCTCAGGCAGGTTTGTATGGCGATGTGGTGGAAACGATTGATTGGAGTATGGGGGAAATTTTTCGGGCTATTCAGGAAGCAGGCATTGAGCAAAATACATTGGTTGTTTTTGCCAGCGATAACGGCCCTTGGCAAAATTTACCTAAAAGGATGCTCCAGAAAGGTGTGCTAGAAACACACGCTGGAAGTGCAGGAATGCTTAAAGGATCAAAGGCCACTACTTACGAAGGGGGATTCCGAGTGCCTGCTATCGTCCGATGGCCAGGCAAGATACCCGCGCAGCAAGTATCGCGTGAAGTGGTCAATACTATGGATATTTTTGCAACTTTGGTAGAAATAGCCGGTGCTGAGCTACCTGCGGATAGAAAGATAGATGGAAGAAGTATCTATCCTTTGTTGACTGGGGAAAGGCAAGCAACTTCCCATCCATTTTTCTACTGCCGAGAAGCAGTATTGGAGGCCGTCAGAGTAGGGAAATGGAAGTTGAGATACACCACAGGGTCTGGATATGAATTATATGATCTGGATACCGACCCCGGAGAAAAATTTAATGCTGTGGAAGCCCATCCTGATATAGTTGTCAAACTAGCCAATGAAATGCAGCATTTTGCTACTGAAACAGGGGCTCAGTTTGATGGAAAGTAACTGGAATGACGCTGCAACACGGCTCGAATATGTGAAGTGCGGGATTTCAAGGCACCTCGTTATCAAAGCGCTACTTTGTTTATTAAATGCTTTAATATTCAGATTTATCAAAGCGTCCCGCATTAGGTGTATTTATTGTTACCAGCTGGCATTCCTATTAATTCATAATTTGTACTTCTTCCTCCTGCGGATTCTTTTTGTAATATTCCTTTTTCAATCAAATCGTTAATATCCCTAACAGCCGAATCTTTGGAGCATTTTGCAATTTTCGCCCATTTTGAAGATGTCAACTTTCCGTCAAAACCATCCATTAATTTATTCAATAATTTTCTTTGACGTTCATTAATTGCTGTATCCATGTGTTTTTGCCAAAAATCAGCTTTGAATAATACTCTTCTAAGTACGGAATCTGTCGATTTTAAAGCATGAATCAAACAGTTTAAGAACCAAACTATCCAATCGGTTATGTCTAAATTCCCTTTTTGAGTTTTTTCTAATAGCTCATAATATTGCTTCCTTTCTAATCTAATTTGAGCAGACATACTATAAAAACGTTGGTTACTCTTGTCGGACTGGGCAAGAAGCATATCTGTTAATGCTCTTGTTATTCTGCCGTTACCGTCTTCAAAGGGGTGTAAAGTCACAAACCATAAGTGTGCAATAGCAGCTTTAAGTACCAAATTAACTTTACTGTGATTAAACCAATCTATAAATCGAGTCATTTCTTTTTCAACCAAATCAGAGTCAGGAGCCTGAAAATGTACTTTTTCTTTCCCCATTGCTCCAGATACAACCTGCATTGGTCCAGTGGTATCTTTTCTCCAGTCTGCTACTGTAATTTTGTACATGCCACTTCTACCTGTCGGGAATAAGGCAGCATGCCAATCAAAAAGCCTGTCAACTGTTACAGGGTCAAAGCAGTTTTGAGTTGCGTCAAGCATCATATCAACTACTCCTTCTACATTCCTGTCAGATTCTACTGCTCCCGCTATTTCCATGCCTAATCTACGAGCAATTGATGAACGCACTTGGTCTGGATTAAGAAATTCTCCTTCAATCTCCGATGATTTTAATACATCAAGAGTCAGCGTATCAAGTAGTGCCTCATTTCTCAAATCGAAACCTAATGTTTCCATTTTTCCAATAAGTCTGCCTTGTAAATTTCTTGCCTCACTTAACAAATCCAAGAATTTGTTACTATTCCAAGTAAATTCAGGCCAATTTTCTTTTTGATGTATGAAAACCTTCATTTGATGCACTATTTGCAACGAAAATAGCCTTTATTCGGCGCAATTCAAAATTAATCGTTGCTTATTTTGCATTAAACACCCTCGTTATTCGTTGCACGGTCGTTTTTTTTTGCTGTGGACGTTACGCTTCCCGAATTTGCGACGTTTAGGCGGGATTTTCGTAAAGCGATTGTTTTCAATATTTTCGGGCGCTGAACTTTAGTTGGTTTTTTACTTTTGTTTGCCAAGTTGTTTCTTGAGTTCAGCCATTTGTTCTTTCAACACAATTAACTCTTGTTCTTTCTCATTCAAGGCTTTATCTTTCTCTGCTAACTCTTTCTGATATTTTCGTTTTTTCTCCTCAAACATAGCGTTTACAGTTCGCCAAGCCTCTTGTTCTATCTCAATTTGTTTGCGTTCTTGAGGTATGTAGTTACCCCAAAAAACTGGACAGTAAGTTAGTTGAATAAAAATCGACTAAATTTACTAACATGAAGCGAAGAAAATTCACAGCGAAATTCAAGACACAAGTGGTTTTGGAGTCACTTCGCGAGCAATGAACTGGCACAAAAGCATGATCTTTCGCCAGCCCAAATTAGCGGATGGAAGAAGGACTTTTAAAAAAAAACGCTTCGCAAATGAGCCTTTTTGAGAAGCGAGCCTTAATCCAAACAAGTCAGCCACTGAGCATTTTAGACAACGTTTTGGGGCTTGGCGAAGTGGCGGATTTCGGAGCATCCCGACTTAGCCGGGATCAATACACCATCCCGATTGCTATCGGGATTGATGCGAGGTAGAATGTTCAATTAACCACGTCACCCGCCATTGAGCCAAACGCCTGTTGGCTGCCGTTTTCATTTATCTTTTCTATCCATTTTTCTTCAAATCCTTCATTATTCAAGTCAGTTTGAAACTCCGTGTAAATATGTTTAAACCAAAATCTTTCTTGTTTATCTGCTTTAAACTCTTCAAAGTTCCCATTTTTGGTCTGACTATATAAGACGAATTCTGTTGTGTCAATTCCTTGGGCATTTCTGCCATAGAATGTTTTGCTTAAATAATCTGGTCGGTCGTCCGAGTTGAAGTTATAAAGTTCAAATTCGAATCCTGTCCTAAAGCGACCGAAGTAGGTCTGTTTTCTTGTTTTTAAGTCGTAAATGATTTGATAATTCACACTACAACCAAGTCCTGTGCAAGGACTACTGGTTAGCACAAATCCAATCAAAGAGTCATATTCATATATTTTAACTTGTTGTAAGAAGTTGGCAAAATTCACACTGTCAACCCCCGAGCCCCAAACTGCATTGGAAGTCACTTTGTCTGAAGTTGTAATTATGTGTCCGTCAACTGTAATTTCAATTCCTTTCTCTAAATCTCTCCAACTAATTTTATGCTCTAATAAATCAATCTCCTTTCGTCCATCATTATTAAATACGACTGTTGGCTCGATTGTCTTTGTCTGTAAGTAGTCTTCAATCATTTTACCATAATCAACCATTTTAGTTGAATTGTCTGTCTTGTTAGTTGTTGAAGTGCAACTAATCAAGATTGTCAGAATGGTCAATATTTTAATTGTCTGTTTCATTCTTCAAAATGGCAGGTAACGGTAAGGACTTGCGCAGTTGTGGCAACAATAGACGTAAGTCCGTTGTTGTCTGAAGTGTGAGCGCAGCGAGCGCTTCACTGCGCAAGTCCTTACCGTTGTCTAAAATGCTCGCTGCGCGAGCATTTTAGACAACATCTACTTATGCGAATTAAAGTTCGCATTTTTGAAACCCATCAAATGATCCAAAGGACTTTGTACCCTCTGGATGGTTCTATTGCTTACATGCGTGTAACGTTCCGTCGTTTTAGAACTGTTGTGTCCCAACAGCGATTGAATGATGCGTATGTCTGTTCCTGCTTCGTGAAGGTGCGTGGCAAAACTATGGCGCAACGCATGAAAACTTACCTCTTTTTTGATGCCCACTTGCTGTTTGGCAGTTTGAAATATTTTTTGCACACGACTTAACAAAAATAATCCCATTGTTCCAAATAGCAAACAATAAAGCAAGAAAAAAAATGTTTGCCATGACAAAAGTGCTTGTAGGCCCAAGCATGCCACCTAACCTCCTACACCTTTGGCTCCCATCCCGGCTCATAGGCCCTACCCCAGAGCTTCATCGCTTCCGCATCATCCAGAATGTGTCCATTTTGCGGATTGATATTCAGCGTTCTGCCTGTTTTTTGCGCGATGTTGCCCAAGTGGCAGAGCAGCGTACTTTTTCGGATGTCCTGAGCTGGAGAATGCAGTTTTGTACCCCTGCGGATACCGTCGATGAAATTTTCAAAATGATAGACATCCAACTGGCCTTCCCCGACTACATTTGTAGTAGCCGATTGACTGCGTTCATTGACCTGTTTGATCAGCCGACCGCCTTTATCGTAGGCAAAATAGGCATTCCTGTCTAATAGAATGGTGCCTTCCGTGCCGTGCAGTGTAGCGCCGCGCCCGCGTTCGTGGTGGTTGAAGCCATTACAAGAGCGGCCTTCCCAGGCCAACATTTTACCGCCTTCAAACTCAAAACTGGCCGTTTGGGTATCGTAAAACTCCCAATCGTCCTGAAAATGGTAGCGCCCACCGGAAGAGGTGACTTTGACTGGAAACTCAACGCCCAGGGCCCAGCGGCAGATGTCCATTTCGTGAAGCCCATTGTTGTTGATCTCGCCAGTACCCCAATTCCAGAACCAATGCCAATTGTAATGCACCCAGTTGTCTTTGTATTCCCGACGAGGTGCGGGGCCTTGCCAGAGTTCCCAATCGAGCCATTCGGGTATGGGGGCTTTTTTACCCAGACCAATCGAACCCCGCGTATTGCTGTACCAGGATTTGCCGTAATAGACCTGCCCGATAATGCCTTCCTGAATATCTTGAATGGCCTCAATGGAAGTAGGGGCTGAGCGCTGTTGGTTGCCGATTTGTACGACTTTGCCTGTTTGTTGTTGTACAGCAGCCAGCCATTCGCCTTCCTGTGGGTTGTGGGAGCAAGGTTTTTCCAAATATACATGCTTGCCTGCCTGCATGGCCAAAATGGCCATAGGCGTATGCCAATGATCGGGCGTCGCTATGGTGATGGCATCAATATTTTTATCTTCTAGCAGCTTTCGAATGTCTGAATAAGTTTTGGCCTTTTCACCACCGCGCTCGCTCAACAATTTTTGATTTTTATCAAACACTCGATTGTCCACATCGCAAAAAGTGGTAATGGCTGCATGCGGTGTAGCGGATGCGGCAGTGATATGCGCCTGCCCCCGGCTATTTAAGCCAACAACAGCAAGATTTACCTTTTCGTTTGCGCCTAAAATACGACCATAACTCGATGCGGGCAAAGCCATAGCAGTGGCACCTATGACGGAAGTTTGGATGAAATGTCTGCGAGTATAAGCTTGTTTTGACATGATGGGTGGTGTTTTATAGTTCCCGAATTTTAATGCTTCTGAAATGTACCGTATTGCCGTGATCCTGCAACAGGATATGGCCCTGCGGCCATTGGCCAAAGTCTTTCCAGTCTTTGTATTTGCTGTAAGCGACCAGTGCGCGGAACATTTGCGACCAGCGATCGTATTCCACTGTTTTTTCGTTGTTCAGCCAATGCTCCACTTTGCCGTTTTTGGAAACAATACGAGCGGTATTCCAGGCCCCGACCCCCTTGAATTGCTTGTCCCTGCCGGGTACCGACAAGTTATCCGCTGCAATCAAATCGTACAAGGAAGCCACTGTTCTGTTGCCGTTTACACCCATTTTTGCATCGGGATGTTGATTATCGTCGAGTATCTGGAACTCGCAGCCAATCGCCGAACCACTGCCTTTGTTTAGCCCTGGATCGACGAAATACTTGATACCGCTGTTGGCGCCTTCGGTGATCATAAATTCCAGTTCTAGTTCAAAATCGCTGAATTGATCAACGGTAATAATATCGCCTGGCCCCGTGGATTCTCCGCCGTCAGAAGACCGTATAGATAACACACCGTTATTCATTTCCCAGCCTTTTTCCGGGAAACGATTCAGTTTTGCACCTCGCCACCCTTTACTGCTTTGGCCATCCCACAGCAAACGCCAGCCGTGCCTGAGTTCCCAATCGCTCAACTGATTAACCAGGTAAGAGAGCTGGGGCACTTGTGGGTCTTCCGGCCAGGAATATTGTGCTGGATTTTCGGTCAAAATCCGCAAATTGCGCCAATGGGTTGCTTTGCCGGCCAGGCTTTCATCGCTAATACTGTGTACCTGAAGGGCAATAAAACCTTTGGCAGTTTGATCATCCACCAAATGGGCACATTGGATGCCGTTGACCCAGGTTTTGATGCTGGAGCCGATGGCTTCGATGCGGTAATGGTTCCATTGACCATTTTGGAAGGCTGATTGGGCTTTTGTATTTCTGGAAAGGGGATACAACCAGCCGCGCCGCGCTTCGTCATAAATGCCTCCACTGAAAGCCCGCGTACTGGGATCAATTTCAACCTGATAACCATGCACCCTCCCATTTTGGTAATCGGCCTTGCTCAGGCTGCGAAATTGCACCCCGGAGTTGAGCGCGGGATCTACCCACACTTCAAATTCCAGGATGAAATCGCTATATTCGGTTTTGGTAGCTAAAAAGCTATTCGGCTCACCGCTTTTGCAAATGCCTATAATGGCTTCGTTGTCTGCTTTGAACTCTGCTTGACCATTGAGTACCTGGAAGTTGCTCAAATCTTTGCCATTGTAAAGAGCTACCCAAGGGGCGTCCTGTGATTTTGCTACTACGGTTAGACACATGTAGCACAATAAGGCAGGTAGGTTTTTCATAGAAGCGCTTTTAGCGGAAAGATAAGAAGTTTTTTAACAACTAAGCTGTAGCGATTTTAGGTTTCTGGGCTTGCTTATAAAAATTTGATGCTGCGCAAAGCCAAGATCGATTCATCACTGAAGGACGTTTTTTTGTGAACCACACCCGCCTATGCAGTCGCCGGCCCGCCCGCCCGAATCAATCCGGGCGGTATGAGCTGATGCCGATACGCTTCAGTGGAACGGACGGGGGCAAGAAGAAACAAAGGGCACAAAGTGGGGCTAAAAAAATTTTAGCCGATAGAGTCTTCCACTAGTGTTTTGTTACCGCTTCGCGGTTCAGGAGTGGAAAGTCGCAGGAATGGAAAAGATACAAGGAAGCCTTTGTGCTTCCCGATTTTGCAGTGCTTCACAGGAACGGAATGACAAATCACGTGGAGCTGACAAGCCATATTTAGCGGGTCACTTCGAGTGCCCCGCTAAATTGTGGAAATGTAACCAA
>CALMIR010000081.1 GCA_937864265.1 uncultured Saprospirales bacterium
AAATGCAGCCTTCAATGCCTGCTTACTTTTCCTGTAAAGAGGCTTCATTGGAGTGATCCTATCACCGCTCTGCGGGTATGGGAGTGTGGGTGTATTTTCAAACCTGATTTACAGGATGAACACTCCAAAAAAACACTATTTTTGCCAACAAAGAAAAAAAAGACTTTCAAATAAAACTGAAAGTTCCGAAACTTTGTTGTTATTATGGTAAGCCAAAGCAAAGAATCCGCAAACAATAGCATGGAAAGCATCCTCCTACAGTCCAACTTGGACAAACAGCTCAAAGATACAGCTGAAAAGGTGTTGAACGGTCAACGCATCACCCCGGAAGAAGGTCTGTATTTGTTTGAAAATGCCGATCTGGGCTATCTCGGCACCTTGGCCAATTTCGTTCGAGAAAAAAAGCAAGGCGATCGCACCTATTTCAACCGCAATTTTCACATCGAGCCGACCAATGTTTGCATTTATACCTGCTCTTTTTGTTCTTATTCCCGCCTCATCAAAAAAAGGGAAGAAGGCTGGGAATACTCGATGGAAGATATGATGAACATCGTGCGCCAATACGACGGGCAGCCGGTAACAGAAGTGCATATTGTAGGCGGCGTATTGCCTCAATACGATGTGGATTTTTATGCAGCATTATTTCGGCGCATCAAAGCACATCGGCCAGAACTGCACATCAAGGCGCTCACGCCGGTGGAGTACCACTATATTTTCAAAAAAGCCAAAATATCTTACGAAGAAGGCATGAAGCTCATGCAGGAAGCTGGGCTGGATAGCTTGCCTGGCGGTGGCGCTGAAATTTTTCACCCGGACATCCGCTCGCAAATTGCAGGCGATAAGTGTACCGGGGAGCAATGGCTGCGCATCCATGAAATATGGCATGGTTTGGGGGGGCGCTCCAACGCGACCATGTTGTACGGGCATATCGAATCTTATACCCACCGCATCCATCACTTGGAGGAATTGCGCCAATTGCAGGATAAAACGGGTGGTTTTCAAACGTTCATTCCGCTCAAATTCCGCAACAAGGACAACGAAATGTCCCATCTGGCGGAGGTATCGGTCATTGAAGATTTGCGCAACTATGCCCTGAGCCGCATTTACCTCGACAATTTTGACCACATCAAAGCTTACTGGCCTATGATTAGCCGCAATGTAGCTCAATTGTCACTGTCGTATGGGGTCGATGACATTGATGGCACAATTGACGATACGACGAAGATTTATTCCATGGCTGGCTCTGAAGAGCAAAACCCGAGCATGAGCACCCGGGAGTTGGTGCAGTTGATCCGACAGGTAGGCCGTCAGCCGATTGAGCGGGATACCCTTTATCATATCTTGCAGGACTATTCAGAGGTGGTTTTTGAAGAAGACCAGGCATTCCGCTCTTACGTTGCATTACCGGTTATAAACGCCAACTGATGCAAAAGCTCATTTATATCATCCGGCACGGCCAAACGGAAAACAACCGACGCAGAATCATCCAGGGACAGGGTGTGGACTCCAGCTTAAATGAGGCGGGTCAAAAAGAGGCGCAACTGTTTTATGAAAAATACAGAGAAGAGCCTTTTGATTTGGTCATTACCTCTAGCCTGAAAAGGACGCATGAAACGGTAGCTGCTTTTATCGATATGGGGTTGAGTTGGGTACAATTTCAAGAACTCAATGAAATAGCTTGGGGGCGGCACGAAGGCCAGGAAAGCACACCGGAAATGATAGCAGAATATAAACGGGTAGCCGCAGCTTGGCAGTCCGGCCAATATGATGAACGCATTGCCGACGGGGAGAGTGCTAACGAATTGGCAGAAAGGCTGGAGCGCTTTGTCGCTCATTTGCGGGAACGCAGCGAACAAAGAATTTTGGTCTGCTCTCACGGTCGAGCCATGCGTTGTTTGATGTGCCTGTTAAATGGCGACCCCATCAGCGCCATGGATACCTACCACCACGACAATACGGGATTGTATCTTTTGCAGCAACACGGAACAAGTTTTTCATTCCTCAAAAAAAATGATCTGAGTCATTTGGATTAAATACAATGGAAAAAATCAAGCTTTCGGCAGTCAGCTACCTCAATACCAAACCCTTTCTGTATGGCCTTTTTAAAAGTCCCTTGGCCAATCGCTTGCAATTGTCATTAGACATCCCTTCCATCTGTGCCGAAAAACTGAGTAGCGGAGAGGTGGACTTGGCGCTGGTACCCGTCGCTGTGATGGCACAACTGCCCCAAGCACAGATCGTTTCAGACTATTGCATCGGTACGCTGGGGGCGGTCAAAACGGTTTGCATTTACAGCGAGCGACCATTGGATCAAATGACATCCTTATATTTAGATCACCATTCCCGGACTTCGGTGGCTTTGAGCAAAATATTGCTGCGGGAGTATTGGCAAGTAAAGGTGAATTATCTACAGGCGGAAGAAGGCTATATTCAAAAAATTGGCGGCACAACGGCAGGCCTCGTTATTGGCGACCGGACGATAGGTTTACAAGATCGCTTTGAATATGTCTATGACCTCGGCGAAGCCTGGCTGGCGCATACGGGTTTGCCCTTTGTTTTTGCGGCTTGGCTCAGCTTACACCCGCTCGATCCTGTTTTTTTGGCGGCTTTTAATCAGGCGCTGGCAAAAGGGGTGGAGGAAATCCCCCAGTTGATCTATCTGTTGCCCAATCCCCATCCCGACTTCGATTTGCAGGACTATTTTACCCACAACATCAGCTACGAACTGGATGAGGCCAAAAAAGAAGCACTTGCCTTGTTTTTGCAAAAAATGAAGGACACAGAAGCTATTGGCAAGGCAAAAGATAGGATGTTGAATAGCCCTATTGTTTGATCAAGCGCTAAGGTTCGTCATTTCCCTTCTTCTGCGCTCATTTCCCGGGCTTTCCTTTCCTTTTTCTGCTCGTTGTTGCTTTCGTAAATGCAATAATTCTCATACTTGACCGGATCGGATTCTGCCCATACGTCCTTGCCGATATTGCAGAGGGTAACCAATTCTTCGTAAAGCTTATTGCCCATTTCGATGCGTCTTTCTACGGCAATATCCCGGTCGGCTACTTTATCTTGTTGGATATTGACGGCTTGTTCAAAATCCCGGCAGGCATCCGTGACCCGCTTGATGACATTTTCATTGACCCCCACATCGGCCAGAAAATCAATTTGCTGTCTTGCCACACGCACTACTCGACGGCCACAGAAAACCAATTGGGCGTCGGTCATATCGCCCATTTTGGCCGTGCCAAATTTGCGATAGCGCCCGCTGCGGTTGTTGTATTTGATGGCGACGCGGGTCATTAGGCTGCGGATGGTGCCCTTGAGCTTTTCGGCAGCAGCATATTTTTTATCGGTGGTAATCATTTGGTCGCCAACCAACTCATCGTCGTCGGGCAATGCGCTGAATTTTTCGCATAAGCTGTGAAAGCCTTTTAGCTTATTCAGATCATAACCATATTGTTGCAATTGCTGGATGTCGCGTTGGGCGTATTTGATGCGCTCCAGGCATTGGACATACAAGTCGGCATCCGGGAAATTGTATTGTCGGTTGACATTTTGCTTTTTCATAATGAAAGCTAATAAGTTACAGACGCAAAGGTATGTCATTTTTTAGTTTAAAACAAATGTTTTTTGTTTTAAACACAAATCGGTTATTCT
The DNA here is from genome assembly GCA_937864265.1 of uncultured Saprospirales bacterium. GTDB lineage: Bacteria > Bacteroidota > Bacteroidia > Chitinophagales > Saprospiraceae > CALMIR01. Next base: position 3,652 of record CALMIR010000081.1, read on the forward strand.
TATAAATAAATTTTACTCATCCATAAAAATCTTAGCAACTTATTTGATTTTTTTACAAATCAGGCATTTAGCTTTTCTGCATTACCTATCGCCTTAAAAACACACTTAAAAATACCACCACTTCAAAAGAATCTGGTATTTGCGGCCGATATGGCCTCGAAAAACCTGGTGGTATGTCAGGATTAGGCCATAAGTACTCCCATGTTGTTCTGTCACCGCTTCGCGGTTCTGGAGTGGAAAGGCGCAGGAATGGAAAGGATACAAGGAAGCCTTTGTACTTCCCGATTTTGCAGTGCTTCATAGGAACGGAATGACAAATCACGTGGAGCTGACAAGCCATATTTAGCGGGTCACTTCGAGTGCCCCGCTAAATTGTGGAAATGTAACCAATTTGTCCTCTTTTGAGTGCTTTTTGTGCTGG
>CALMIR010000082.1 GCA_937864265.1 uncultured Saprospirales bacterium
AGCGTCGTATTCAGGTTTTGGGCGTTGCCGGAATTGGCGCCATCGCCAGCAGAAAGGTATAATTTGCCATCGAGTCCGAATGCCATAGCACCTCCGTTGTGAATGGTACCGCTCATTTCATCCAGTTCAAACAAAATGACTTCGCTATCGGGCAAGGCATAGTTGCCTACTGCCGTAAATCGGCTCACCCGGTTGTGGTTCGCTCCTGGAACGGTATAAAATACATAAAACCAGCCATTTAACTCAAAATCGGGATCAATTGCTATGCCCCCAAGCCCGCGTTCGTTGTAATTGTCCACCTCAATTTCCAACATCGGATCGGGTAGCAGTTGGCCATTTTCCACGATGAGTACCTGTCCGCTTTTTTGGGTAATAAGTATGCGCCCATCGGGTGTCATGGCCATAGAGGTGGGGTCGAGGCCGGTGGCAATTTGTTCTTCGGCAAAACCGGGCGGCAACTGGGCCGCAAAGCCCGCATGCAGCAACAGCAGCAGGCTGGCTGCCAGACAAATGTTGATTTTCATAAATATATCGTTTTCCGTGTTTTTGAAATAGGTTGTTAGTATGTGGTAATCGTGTCGTAAGGGTTTTAAGATCACGCCTTATGCCAAACACCCATGTAAACATAATATTTCGGCCTTTTATCAGAAGCCAAATGGGTTAAGTAGTTTTAAAATATTTCAACCAGCCTATTTTAGAAACACTTACGAATGTGGCGTAGTTTGCAAAAAACGAAATTACACAGTACTCATTAAAAACAGGTATCGTAGGTAGTTTTTTTATTTTTTTATGCCGTTTTATACCGCAGGGGGGCAGACTTTTCTATAGTTGAATGATCAGCTTTTGTGTGTGCAATGCCTCCTTGGCTTGGCATTCCAGCAGGTAAAGGCCAGCAGGCAAATGGCCCGCTTGGGCTTCTATGGATTGTTCGTACAATCCCTCGTACGACCATACGACTTGCCCCGTCAGCGTGCGCAGGCGTAGGGATACCTTTCCTCTACCGTTCCAACTCAGGCTGAAGGTCCCTGCGCTTGGGTTCGGATATACGCTCCAGGCCTCCCCTTCCACTTCGGCCTCCTCCACTGCCGTGGTATTGAGCACCTCCGCGCAACCTACCGGATTGCAGGTGTAGCCCAGGCTGTCCAGGCGCAGCAGCCACCCTTCCTGAAAGTTCGTCCAGTTGGGGTCGTAGGTCGAACCCATGGCCAGAAATCCACCATCTTCCGTGCTCGTGATCCCGTACAGGTAGTTGTCGGCGTAGGGGTTCTCCCCCGCATACAAGCGCGACCATAGGGGGGTGCCGGCACTGTCGTATTTGTTGATGCTGGCATGTATCTGGTCTTCATTGATGTATTGGATGCCCGCTACTACTATACTGCCATCTGCTAATTCCAGCGGCTCTGAACCATGTATCGTTGACCAGGTTTCGCCATAAATGCGCTGCCAAATCACCTCGCCTTCCTGATCCAGTTTGATCAGAAAAGCATCTATTCCTAATTCACCATATTCTTTTTGCCACAAAAGTTCTCCATCTTGATTAAATTTTAAAACTGTTCCATTATCATTCTCCAACTCTGAATAAACTTTAACGCCAGCCATTATGAAATCTCCATTTTCTGTCTCTTCTAACGCCCCCGTGGTAAGCCATACATAGCTGTCTAACCAAAAATGGGTCTTAGTCCATAACGTATCGCCCGAATCATCCATTCTCATTAGTATTATTCGTTTGCATGTATCTGGTGCATTTGCCGTAAGCATAACCGCTAAGTATCCTTGTTTCAATTCCTTGACCAAAACCATTGTCTCCAAATGGCTATGATAATCATACGACTTATTGAACAGCGTGGTTTGGCAGAGTAACCCTGTTTCACCTGTTATGAGCATCATCCATACCAGCAGTATGTTCTTTTTTTTCTTCATCATTCGTTTTTTATAAGTGGCAGGCTGCTTCATTGTTCAGAGAAGTAGCCTGCCGTCTTTTTGATTAATGATTGAGGAGAATGCTCTTTGACAATACGCCTGCTTTCCATTGCAAACGCAGCAAGTATAAGCCGGCAGGATAATGCTGCACATCCAGCGTCATGCCTGCTTCATATACTCCCCGCCACAGTTCTTGGCCGGTAAGCGCATACAATCGAAGCTCTGCCCATTCGCTTCCAGGCCATTCTACATGTACAAGGCCATTGCTCGGATTGGGATATACGCTCCAGGCCTCCCCTTCCACTTCGGCCTCCTCCACTGCCGTGGTATTGAGCACCTCCGCGCAACCTACCGGATTGCAGGTGTAGCCCAGGCTGTCCAGGCGCAGCAGCCACCCTTCCTGAAAGTTCGTCCAGTTGGGGTCGTAGGTCGAACCCATGGCCAGAAATCCACCATCTTCCGTGCTCGTGATCCCGTACAGGTAGTTGTCGGCGTAGGGGTTCTCCCCCGCATACAAGCGCGACCATAGGGGGGTGCCGGCACTGTCGTATTTGTTGATGCTGGCATGTATCTGGTCTTCATTGATGTATTGTATGCCCGTTACTACTATACTGCCATCTGCTAATTCTAGCGGCTCTGAGCCGTGTATTGTTGTCCAGGCGTTGTCATAAACCTCTTGCCAGATCACCTCCCCTTCCTGATCTAATTTGAGCAAATACGCATCACTATTTATACTATATTCTGTGACACCCAGATTATTCCCCATTGCTCCAGATACCAATATCGTGTTATCTGAAAGTACCTTTACTTTATGTGGCGAATCATTATTAAACGGCCCGCCGTAGGTGCGGCTCCACAACTGCTCACCATTGGCATCGCACTTCGCTACCGCTATATCTATGTTGAAGGGCGGTACACCTGCTCTGCCCGATATCACATAGCCCCCATCGGCCGTGTAGTCCACCGCATAGCCCGAATGGTACCCGGGACCACCTATGTGACTCTCCCATTCTACCTCTCCTTCGCTGTCCGTCTTTACCAGGTAAAAGTCGCCCTGGGGGTCTATGCTGCGGCTCGCTCCGCCTAGTATGTAGCCG
>CALMIR010000083.1 GCA_937864265.1 uncultured Saprospirales bacterium
ACCAAAAGGAACTGGCCATCTCGTATGGGGTACTGGAAACGGCTAAATTGGAAGGTCGGGTTGAAGGGATTGAAATAGGTCTAATGAAAGGACGTGAAGAAGGACGCGAAGAAGGTGTTGAAATAGGACTATCGAAAGGACGTGAAGAAGGTGTTGAAATCGGGCAAGAAGCAAAAACTATTGCGGTGGTGCTTAATGCTCATCAACAAGGCATCCCCATCCTGACTATTGCGCTGATTGCAGAAATCAGCGAGGAGGAGGTGATTCGTATTTTGCGGGAGCAGGGACAGTTATGAAGGTATGATTTTTAATGCGCAATGTACCTGTCAATTCTCAAATTATCCATTGAACACTCCCGACAAGGGGACTTGTGGAACAATATCGGCTTCTTACCCTCAGTAGGGTTATGGCGCGGAGGGACAGCCTACAGCAAATAAGCCATAGCCCTCCTGACTCTTTAGGGCGAAATCCGCATTTGAAGAGCCAAAAGGGCTGGCAGGATTATCTTTGAGAAGCTATTTGAGCTTATATCCACTTTCTGGTATCGGCGATTTGCTCTTTGAAAATCGGCTTTACCCGTTCAGCAGCCTGGAAAAGCAACGCTTCATCAGACGGGAAGGGCAGCGGGCGATTGCCCAAGCGATTCTTGGTATTGGTACTCAAGGCTCGCTTGTCTCCGCGAAAAGTAGCCGCATAATTTTCAAAAACCGCATCTGCTGTCAAGGTGCTGGTACGTACCGTGTTTCTGTTCTTTGTGTCGTATATTTCCAAGCGACCGGTTAGGGTGGCTACTTTAGTCTGGTGGGTTTCCAGCACCCAGGCTTTGACTACTACTTTTTTAGGCACTTTAATGTCATTGCCCAGTGAATCTTTGCTCACATTGCCATTTTTATCCAATACATATTCCCAGCCATCTTCTACTTCCCGGCTCTCTTCAAACTCTCTTTCCTGCACCAGCGATGGCCCTACATCCATATTGATGATATTCAGGATGGCCTCGTAGTCATAATCAACACCAGAAGCAGATTGGGTGTAGTATTTTTCCCAGAAGCTATTGAGGTCATTGACATTAATCAGGCGTATTTCGCGATCTAGACCAGCGGGCATAAAGGCGCCAGAGCGATTTTCAACTTTGATCAGGGTGTGGACTACTCCCAAATCCTGCGCTTTTTGCTTGAGGCTGCCTTTTTCTTTGTAATCGCGGAAATACTGGTCAATGGCATTCAATTCATCGTAAGCCTGGCGGGCAGCTAGTTTATCGCCATCCTGCGCATCGAGTAAAAGTTGTTTCGCTTTGACATAGTGGTATTCGGCTGATTTTTCCCGGCTTTCGAACTCCAATTCATCAACTTGTATAAAACGGAAATTAGCTTGAACGCCGAATTGATCCGCCAAAGGCAGCAATGGTGCCACTTTGTTCTGACGGCTGCGAATTCGCTGGTAGTGCTCGTTGATTTTAGGCCAGTTTTCTGGCCTGCCTTCTCTTTTAAGCCTTTCCGCTTCGCGTAAATCGCGGTTATTGGCTTTGTTAAAGGCTTCTTCCAGAGCCTGTACATACTTTTCTTTGGCCACTTTTTTGCCTGAAAGCTTTTTTACAGCCAATTGAATGGCCGTATCGTAATTGCCCTGATCCACTAATTTTTGAGGTGAGGAGCAAGAAACTACTCCCAACAAGAACAAAAAGGTAATAGCGCGAATAGACTTCAATCGGATAATCATGGTTTTTCAATTTTAAGGGTCCGAGGTTATACAGAGATTAATAGTGCAATATTACCCCTACCAGCGATCGAATTCCACTAATGGAAAGTTAAAGCCCATTGTTGGGTAGTTAAAAAGTCAAAAGATGTATTAAGGAAATGTGAAACAGCGGATAGCCTACTAAGGAGCGAAGCAGTTTTCGTAAAAGCGGAGCAATTTTTCCGATTCTTTTTCCCAGTTGAGTTCCTGCCGGGCAAGCAGGCAATTTTGGCGAATGCGTTCCATTTTTTCCGCATCCTGCAATAAGGATTGTATGGCCATGGCGATGGTAGCGGGAGCTATATCCGTTACTAATTCAAACACACCGTATTTTTCCTGTAAATCGTTGTATTCTGGGAAAGCCATTTGCAAAGAGGGCAGCCCGGCTTGTATGTAGTCAAAGGCTTTATTGGCCAGGGAGTAGTAATAGCTCAGTCCTTTGTTTTCCAACAAATTAAGTCCTATTGTAGCTTTAGCCGTCATGGCAGGTAATTCATGGGGCGCAACAAAGCCCCAAAATTTGACCTTATCCTGGAGTTGCCGATCTTGCACTAATGCCCTTAAGCCCTGCGACAAATCGCCTTCCCCAACCAACCAAAGGGTAGCACCATCTATTTGGATCATGGCTTGTATGGCCGATTCCAAGCCTCGCCCCTCGTTCAATGCGCCTTGATACAGAATAATTTGCTCAGATTCAGGTGCGGCCAGAGGAGGTGCTCCCTGCGAAAACGGCACATTGCGAATGACTTCAAACGGCGTACCGTACCTTTCCTGGAACAAACGCGCCAATTGCGGCCCAACCGTATAGGCATATTGCAGGCGGGGAATAATCGATTGAGCCAGCCCTTCCCACATTTTTTTCACCCCTGCCCGCCGGATGACTTCGGGCACTTCCGTAAAATATTCGTGGGCATCATAGACAATGACTTTACGCTTTAAACGGGCAACTAACCAAGCGGGTAAAAGGGTGTCCAAATCAACCGCGCACACCAAATCGAAGCGTTTTTGAATAAGAAAAAAAAGCAAACGCAGGTTGTACTCTAGGTAAAATAGTTTTCCCTTTTCCCAATAACAGTTCAAGCGCATTTGCCGAAAGGGCTGCTCCTTCAAGGGTTTGGAATCTTTTCGCCTGCGTCCTACCAACCATACCTCATACCCCGCACCAGCCAGTGTGCTGCAAATGCGGATCATGCGCTGGTCGTAGCTCAAATCATTGGTGACTGTACAGATGATGTGTTTCAAGTTTCTAGTTTCTGGTTTTTTACCCGGCTGATCCCGCGAAAAACGCGGGAGAAGACGGGCAAGCGGAGCTAGAGCTAAGCATTGTCTCTGGTTTCAAGTTTTTTAAACCAGTTGATTTCGTAAAAAGTGGTAGCAGGCATCCTAACTCAGCTCCCTTTCCACACAAGCTTCCCTGCTTCCAATTCGACTTGGCCTTCATCCAGGAGGTATTCGAGTACCCTTAATGCTTCTTCCTGTTTTCGACCGGCAAAAGCTTCCATCAACTGCTCTGTACTGAGCCCCTCTTGTAAAATGAGTTGGCGGATCTTTCGCTGATAAGCTTCGAAGCGTTCGGCGCTTAAATCTATTTTGGTTCTACCTGTGCAAACATCACAAATTCCACACTTTTCTTCCAGTTTTTCGCCAAAATAATCCAATAATTGCCTGTTGCGACAAACAGGACTCTCGGCGTATTGGATGGCCCTTTGGATGCGTTCCTGATGGCGTTTTTTGCGAAAAGCGTACAATTGCTGGTCGATGGCCAAGTTGTCGGCATCTACCCGTTCTTTGGTAAAAACAATTTGAGGCTGGTCTTTGCTGGGCTGGTAGTCTATAATTTGATCTTGGTGGAGTTTTTGCAGCGATTTTATCAGCCGATCTACTGGGGTTTTCAAGAAATGAGCCAACTGGGCTTCGCGAAGCTGAATGTAGTGGTTGAAAGCGCCTTGATAGGTTCGCAGGATGGCTTTGAGGAGCAAATCCATTTTGGGGTGCTTCAATTGGTAATCGTAAAGGGCATCTTTTGAGACCAGTATTTTAAGCGTTGAAGGTATATACACGGCTTCTGTCAGGACTATCCAGCCCGCCTGTTCCAGCACTTTTAGGCAATTGAACGTGCGCACCACATCCAACTGAAAATTTTGCGTAAAAGCACCAATATCAAAATCGAAGCTTTCACCCATCCCTGCGCCAATCGCCAACTGGAAATAACTGCCCAGCGCCCGATAAACCCGCTTGATTTCGTCCATTCCGGGGAAAGCCTGGGCGCTTTGGTGTTCCAGGTTTCTGCGATCGTTATCGTTGTACAACAGCACGGCATAGGCTTTTTTGCCGTCTCGGCCAGCACGACCGGCTTCCTGAAAGTAAGCTTCCAAACTATCAGGTAATTCCATATGTACCACGCTACGCACATCGGCCTTGTCAATGCCCATGCCAAAGGCATTGGTGCTGACAATGATGCGTGTTTTGCCGTTTTTCCAATCGTCTTGTTTTTGAGCGCGTTCTTCTTGGGGGAGGCCAGCATGGTAGTAATCGGCTGAAACCTTGTTTTTTTGCAGCAAATGGGCGATGTCTTTGGTCTTTTTCCGGCTTCTCACATAGACAACGCCTGAACCAGCCACTTTTTGGACAATTTCCAGTAGCTTCCTTTCTTTTTGTTCTTCCTGCAAAACGACATAAGCCAGGTTATCCCGACGGAAACTTTTCTGCAAAACGTTGTTCGTTTTGAAACCCAGTTTTTCCTGAATATCTGTGACCACCTCCGGCGTCGCTGTAGCGGTAAGTGCCAGCAAGGGAACTTTCGGTATTAGGGTGCGGATGTCAGCAATTTGAAGATAAGGCGGGCGAAAATCGTAGCCCCACTGAGAGATACAGTGGGCTTCGTCAACAGCCAATAGATTGACATTCATTTTGGCGAGTCGAGCCTGGGCTATATCTGTGGTCAACCTTTCCGGCGAAAGGTACAAGAACTTGATATTGCCATAAACGCAATTATCCAACGTTTGATCAATCGTTCGGTAGGACATACCAGAATAAATCGCTACGGCCGGGATATGGCGGGCCAGTAATTGCTCTACCTGGTCTTTCATCAAAGCGATCAGCGGAGATACCACCACACAAATCCCTTCCTGACAAAGCGCCGGCACCTGAAAACACAAAGATTTACCGCCACCGGTAGGCATCAAAGCCAAGGTGTCGCGCCCTTCCAAAACGGCGTGAATGATGTCCTCCTGTAGGGGACGAAAAGCATCGTAGCCCCAGTATTTTTGTAAAATTTCGAGCGGTGGTATCAAAGCCAGTAGGTAAAAAATCTAATCAAAGATAGCAAAATTATCGCGAATACTTTGTCGAATCCGTTCTCCTGCTGCAACCAAATCTTTATCCGCGACATTAATACAAAGCAATTCAGGTGATCAGGTACTCTGGTTTGGGCTGCCAATATTTTCTGCATTTGCTAAATTAAGTCATCTTTCATAGCTTTGGGGCTTTGTAATAACAATTGTATAGCATGTCGAATGAAGTAAAAGTTGGCATTTTGGCCTTGGTGACGATAGCCGTATCGTTTTGGGGATATAAGTTCATTTTGGGCAAAAATATCTTGATAAAATCCAATTACTATAAAGTTTACTACTCCGATGTCAACCAAATGCAGGTGGGAACACCTGTAGCCATTAATGGGGTAAAGGTAGGCAGTGTCACGAATATTGAGTTGTTGAACGATATTGATCGCACGGTGGAGGTAATTCTTGATTTGGACAGAAACCTCACCATCCCTAAAAATACCAAGGCGATTGTCATTTCGACCGGATTCATGGGAGGTAAAGCAGTTTTGTTGAGCTATTCCAAACCCTGTTCGGGCGACGATTGCGCCCAAAGCGGCGACACATTGGAGGGAGAAGTAAGGGGGCTGGTCGCATCCATGCTCGGAGAAGAACAGTTGGACAACTACATGGACATCATCCGCGAGGGCCTTACGGAAATGTTAGATACATTGAGCAAGCAACTCGGCGGCGAGGGCGGCGATTCGCCGCTAGCCAAAAGCATGGAAGACCTGCGGGCAACGCTGGCCAACCTGAATTCCGCTACCGGCCAATTGGATGCCCTCATGGCAGGTTCTTCGGGCAGCATCAAATCGTCGCTGTCGCACCTCAGCTCCATCACGGGCAATTTAAGGGACAACAACGAAAACATCAGCAGTATTCTGGGCAATACCGATTCGCTGAGCCGTCAGTTACTCGCTGCCGATATAGAAGCAACGGTCAATGAGATACAAACCGCTATCGCTCAATTGAAAACGACCCTCACTTCTGCAAATTCAGCCCTCGCCGGAATGTCAACCGCCGTAGATAAAATCAATCAGGGCGAAGGCTCGCTCGGCAAGCTGATACAGGATGACGAGTTGTATGAACAATTGAATTCCCTGAGCCTTCAATTCGATTCTCTGGCAAGCGATATACAAGATCGCCCCTATCGATACATACCGTTAAAAGGCCGCAAAAAGGTCAAAAAATACGACCGCCTGGACGAAAAAGAGAATTAAGTAACGCAGAAAAATTAACTGCCCGGTTGGTCGGCCTCCCTACACTAGCGGGCAATTAAATTTTGTACATCCCTAAAGCTGGTATAAAGCTGCGATATTCAGGTCGTCTCTTTTTTGATACAGATTATCGTGAAAATCATTTAACTTTTTCAGGATAACGACTAAGGATTTTTTTTCTACTTCATTCAGGTTGCCCATCAGCAAGATACCAAGACTCATCATTTTTTTATTCAACAACGCTGTCAAGTGTTGCCCCTCCGAAGTAAGCATTACCCGTTTTAGGCGCTTATCCACCTGATCGGTGTACTCTTCCAGCAAGCCCAAGCGAATCATTCTTTTAATCGATTCCATACATGTCGTGCGTTCCATGATGGACTGCGCAGCTATCTCCTTTTTTGTAGGATTGCCGAGGCTCTCTACGGTTTTAATGATGCCAAAATCGCCTAATGACAAAATGGGCAAATCCTGGTAACTGATTTTAACCCAGGTTTCTACGTAACTGCTCAGTTTTCCAATCAGGTAAGATGCCATGATGTCCAATCCCGCTTCGTTCACACTAGGCTCATCGGTCAAATAGTCGGCTTCCTGGCCAGATCGCTGCTTCAACCATTCTCCAAACAGGCTCAGGTCTTCGCTGTGGTGACTTTGTGAAAATTCCTGAAAAGCAAGCAGTAACTGGATCGCTTTTTCCATAGTATAAAAAGGCTACTTTGACAAAAAACAAATTTGACTTTTTTTTAGAACAAAAATATTTTATTCTTGTTTCGTGTTCTGTTTTTCTTTGCTAAACAGATCAATTCAAAAGCATGACACACATTCTTACCAAGCAACTGCTCATAAGCGCAATGATGTTAGCCACAGCTTGCCCCCTGCTGGCGCAAACAAGTGGAACGCTTTCTGGCATCGTGAAAGACGCCAAAACAGGCGAGCCATTGATTGGCGCTACGGTATTGCTAGAAACCACCGATTTAGGCACTTCAACGGATTTTGATGGCCGATTCAGTATTTCGAATATTCCGCCCAAGACCTATAACCTGATTACCTCCTTCGTTGGCTATGCCACTTTGGTTCGTTACAACATCGTGGTTCGTTCAGAAGGCAATCCCGATCTGCTCATCGAACTAGAGGAAAATGCCAGTACGCTGAGTGAAGTGGTAGTGACACCTAATCCATTTGAAAAGGAGAGCAACACCCCCTTATCCATCCAAAAGCTAAGCCAGGAAGAAATTGCCGCTTATCCAGGAGGCAACAACGACATCGCCAAGGTGGTTCAATCGCTGCCAGGCGTTTCGGGTTCCGTTGGTGGTTTTCGCAACGACGTCATCATTCGGGGAGGAGCGCCCAATGAAAATGTCTATTTCCTGGATGGGATCGAAATCCCAAACATCAACCATTTTGCCACACAAGGCAGCGCTGGCGGACCGGTTGGCTTACTCAATGTATCTTTTTTTGACGGGGTAACACTTTCTGCCAGCTCTTTTGGTGCACAGTACGACAACGTTTTGTCCGGGGTTTTGCAATTCGACCAACGCAATGGCAATGCCCGAAACTTGCAAACCAACTTGCGCATAGGCTCTAGCGAAGCCGCCCTGACCTTTGAAGGCCCCTTATTTAAAAAGGAGGCACAGGAATCCAATACAACCTTCATTGCTTCTGTCCGGCGCTCTTACCTGCAACTACTTTTCCAGGCCATCGGACTTCCCTTTCTGCCCGATTATTGGGACTACCAATACAAAGTGAACCATCGGATCAATTTGTACAACGATATCTACATTACGGGCGTGGGTTCCATTGACGACCTGGCAATCAATGAATTGGAGGAATTCGACCCGGAGCAGCAGGCCATTCAAGATCAGATACCCGTTATCCAACAAAGAACCAACACCGTGGGCATCGGCTGGCAACGCCGTTTTAAAGACAATTCCGGTTTTTTGCGCACGACCTTGAGTAGCAACAGCCTGAGCAATCAATTTTTGCAATACGAAGACAATGTCAACGAAACGGGGTTATACCTGGAGAACGATTCTCAGGAAACAGAAACCCGGCTGCGCATGAGCCTGACCCGGTTCATGGGCAAATGGACCACCACATTTGGCCTGATGGCCTTGAATGCCGATTATAGCAATGAAACGACGGATTTAGTCAACGATCGCCAGTTTAATACTTCTTTGAACCTGATTCGCTATGGTATTTTTGCCCAAACAGCCGCCAAATTTGCCAAAGATCGCCTGGGACTTTCCTTCGGGTTGCGGGCGGATGGCAATTCTTTTACAGAAACCGGACACGAGTTGTACCGCACCATTAGCCCCAGGGCTTCTCTTTCGTATCAGCTTTCGCAAAATGGCGATTGGACGCTCAATGCCTCTTTGGGCCGGTATTTCAAAATTTTGCCCTATACTACTTTAGGATTTCAGGATAATGCTGGCAATTACATCAATCAAAACGCCGACTACATCCGCAGCGATCATGCTGTCGTTGGGGTGGAATACCTGTTGACCGCATCTTCCCGCCTGACGCTTGAAAGCTTTTATAAGCGCTATGCCAACTATCCGGTCTCCACGACCGATGGCATTTCACTGGCCAATAAGGGCGGCGGATTTGAAGTATTTGGCAGCGAGCCTATTACATCGGACGGAAGCGGCCGAACTTATGGCCTTGAGTTGCTCTACCAACAAAAATTCACAGGCCGATTTTACGCCGTAGCTGCTTTTACCATTTATAAAAGCGAATTTTCGGAAGCGGAAAATGATGATTATACGCCCGCAGTATGGGACAATGGCCTGCTCGTCTCCCTTTTAGGCGGTTATAAATTCGGCAGAAACTGGGAAATCAGTGGCCGATACCGCTTCCTCGGCGAAGCACCCTACGCGCCGGTGGATCAAGTGGCTACGCTGGCCAATTATCCGGCGATTATCCGCGATTTTAGCCAGTTGGGCACGGTTAGGCTTGATCCATTCAGCCAACTGGATCTGCGCGTTGACAAAAAATGGAGTTTCAAAAAATTCAGCCTGGACTTGTTTGTGGACATTCAGAATGTATTGTCACAAAACCAGCCTTCCGAACCCCAATACGGCTTGGACCGGGACGAAACCGGCGCCGTTATCACCCCGGAAAAACTGGTATTGATTAGTGCAATGGATTCGGGCAGTGTGCTGCCTTCGCTGGGCGTCGTGCTTAATTTTTAGAATAGGCAAGGAGGAACTGAGCTATTGAAGACTTCCAGCCCGGGCGACCGCAACCAGACGGGAAGATTTGAAGTGCAGGATCGTGAGTGTGGCTGAGCCATGCTCACAATCCCAGCCGCTTTGCCAGCCAATTGCTCGACAGCATCCCGAATACGACTATGGTGATAGAACTCAAAGGCATCAAGATAGCGGCAACAATAGGCGATAAAGTGCCTTGCACCGCAAAACTCAATCCGATGATGTTGTAAACCAGCGCTAGTCCGTATGCAGCGTACACCAGGCGAATACTGCCCGATGCCAATTGGATGAAGCGTGGAAGTTGGGCAAATTGCCGGGCATTGAGGATGGCATCGCAGGCAGGCGTGAAGTTATTGGTATCTTCGGCTACTACTATCCCGACATCGCTTTGTTTGAGCGCACCGGCGTCGTTGAGGCCATCGCCCAACATGAGTACTTTTTCGCCCGAGTCTTGGCAGGTTTTGATAAAATCCAGCTTTTGTTGGGGGCTTTGGGCAAAATGCATGTGCTCTTTTTGCTCAAATAAGGGCAACAGCAAGGCGCTTTCCCGATCATTGTCTCCCGATAACAGGTAAAGCTTGGCGGAGCGTTTCTGGCGGTTCGCCCTTTGCTTAAAAAAATCCAATACTTCCCACAAGCTTGCCCGAAGGTTGTTCTCTATTTTGAAAAAGCCCCTTATTTCGTGGTTGATTTGCAGATAAACGCCTTTTTCTTCCGGCCAATCCTGCCGGGAAAAATCGTCCATAAAAGCATAAGAGCCAATGCGGATTATTTTCTGACAACATATCGCTTCTATCCCTTTGCCGATCACTTCCTTCCAATCGCTGAGTGGGAATTGATCGAACGTGCTTTGCCCATTTTGTTCCCGCAGCCAAGCTTCCAATTGTTGGCTGATCGGATGGTTGGAACCTTGTAAAACCTGAATTAGCAGGTTTATTTCTAAAGCGCTCAAAGGTTTGCCCTGAAATTCAATATGGCCTTTTTTTCGGGCAGTAATCGTACCCGTTTTATCAAAAACGACAGATTGAAAAGCATTCAAGCTTTCTACTACCTGAGTATTTTTTAAATAAAAATGGTGCTTACCCAAAATTCTGATCACATTGCCAAAAATAAAAGGAATGGCCAGCGCTACGGCACAAGGACAAGCAATGATCAGGACGGAGGTAAACGCATTGATAGCCACGCCAGTATCTCTCGGCAGCCAATAGGCCAGGGTTACAAAAGCAACCAACAAAATGACTGAAGTAAAAAACCGCCCTACCCTATCGGCCAATGTGGTGGTACTCGAAACCGTTTTTTTGGTGAACGCTTCATCATTCCACAATTGGGTCAAGTAGCTTTGGGATACTTTTTTAATCAGATTTACCTCAATGGGTGCTCCAACCTGCTTGCCTCCGGCAAAAAGTCGATCGCCAGGCATTTTTTGCACCGTTTCTGATTCGCCGCTGACAAAGCTGTAATCAATGGCTGCCTCGCCTTTCACCAACAGGCTATCGGCAGGGATCAATTCATTGGATTTCACGACGATGGTATCGCCAGGCTCCAACTTATCGAGCGTAACCGAACGGAGTTGCCCATTTTCTTTCCGGTGGGCTGCTATGGGAAAATAGGATTTGTAGTCCCGATCGAAAGAAAGGTTGTGGTACGTGCGTTGCTGAAACCATTTGCCGATGAGCAGAAAGAAAATCAATCCGGCCAAACTATCCAAGTATCCGGCGCCGGTATGGCTGATAATTTCATACACACTTCGAAGGAACAGAGTCAACACCCCCAAACTAATGGGGACATCAATATTGAAAAATCCCTGGCGGATGCCCTGCCATGCCGAGCGCAGGTAATCCCAGCCGCTATACAACACAACAGGAATAGCCAATAGGATATTGAGGTAGCCAAAAATTTGGAAAAAAGCGGAATCAATAGATTTGTCCAAGCCCAGGTACTCCGGAAAGCTGAGCAGCATGATATTGCCAAAGGCAAACCCGGCGACACCCAATTTGTAAAAAAAGGCCCGATTGGCAATAGGCTTGGTATCCGACAAATTATTCAGGTTGATAGCAGGCTCATATCCGATACTGGCCAACAATTCAACCACCTGCCTCAAAGTAGTGGTATCCTCTTTGTAGGTCAGATAGATTTCTTTTTTTACAAAGTTGACATTGGAATTATAAATGCCGGGCGAAAGTTTGTACAGCTTTTCCAAAAGCCAAATGCAAGAGGCGCAGTGCATTTGCGGGATAAAAAAAGTCACCTTGGTATAGTTCCCATCAGAAAAATCTATGAGTTTTTGAACCACTTCCGGGTCGTCCAGATAAGCGTAAGCGACGGATTTTTTGCCTTTCAGGCTGATACCTGCTTTTTCATCCAAATCATAGTAGCGACAAAGGTTATTGTTTTGCAGTATCTCATAAACCATCTGGCAGCCCTGACAGCAAAAAGATTCCCCTTCCCAAACTATTTTTTCTTGCTCGCAGGGCTCTCCACAGTGTTTGCACGATGGCTCGAAGGTACTAGCGATTTGCGAAGCCGGCTCTATAATTGGATTCAAAATTGACATAGCGACAGAACATTTGCGTAAAACTACCGCCAGCACAAAAAAAGGGGAGTGACTTTCGTCACCCCCCCAGGTGATTATTATCAAAAAGGGCTTTTCGTTTAGGTGTTTGAGGTATTTGAGGATTGGGCAAATGTATTGTTGCTTATCCCAGTATCACAACTATTCCACAATGACCAGCTTCCTACTTGCAAAGCCAAAGTCCGTATCTATTTTTATCCAATAACTGCCCGAAGGGAAAGCAGACAAGTCATAGCCGATGGCATGTTGACCTGCCGGGAAAAGGCCATAATCATGGCTTTTGATCAATTGCCCGTCCGCATGCCACAAGCTCAAGCGAACCTCAGCTGGTTTGGTGAGTTTAAATAAAAGTTGGGTTCTGTTGACAGCCGGATTGGGATGGAGCTGCTGAATGGCAAAAGCAGGGTTAATGGTAGTAATTTCCGGTATAGACACAGGCGCGCCGCCTTCAATAGGGATAAAAGAAGTAAATACGTCTATGTTCCCATTATTGTCGCGGCCATCTGCCCAAAAAGGAATGGCATACCCGGATGTGGTGACGACTTGCGTGTATTCCCCGATACCGAAATTGCCATTGGCACCGCCAATTAAACCAAAGTCAGCGGATTGAGTAGATAATGGAAAATTGGGTTCAAAATTTTCCCCACCATCCAACGAGTACGTCATATAATACTTGGTATCTTGGTTGGCGTTGTCTTCTCTGCGGTCGTACCAACTCAGCACCAATACCCCATTTTGATTGACGGAGAGGCTGGAATAATATTGCTCTGTGGCTGGATTGTTGTCGTCATTGAGTACCTGTGGTGTACTCCATGTTTGACCCCCGTTCTCTGATTTGGAAAAATAAATATCTAAACCCGAGCTCAATTCAGTTTGAAAACCATCGGCGGTCCAGGCTACATATAAATTGCCGTTGTAAGCACCGCCCGATTTATCAACAACGATATGCGGGCAGGGATAAACCCGGGCAGAATCAATGCCCACAACATCGCAAGGGCCGCCAAAACCGGGTGGATAACAGGGCAAGTGCATGCTTGCGATTTCAACGGGCGTTGAAAAACTCTGTCCTCCGTCGCCAGATACGCTATGGTACAGGCTCCAGGGTGCGGAAGGGCTATCAGCACCGGCAAAGATCACGTGCACCTTTCCTTCGCTGTCCACATCAATGCTGGCAAATTGGGCAATCAACAAATTAGGAGGACTTACCTGAACGGCATTGCCAAAGTCACTGCCATTGGCCGTTTTGGTTTTAACCAAAATATTATACGTCGTATCGCTGAGGTTGATTTCAACATAAGCGGTATATAGATTGTTTTGATAAATGGATTCCGATAAATCGGTAGCCATCCACTGTTTATCTACAAAACGACTATCGGGATTACTCAGGTCAATGACACTGCCTGCATCAATAGGGTTGGGTTGTTTTACCCAGTTGGCACCGCCGTCTATGGAGGTGGCCCAATTGATGCTGATGGTAACTGTCAGGTTGATGTTAAAAGTAAAAGTTAGCCAGGAAAGGTAGGCTTTGCCCGTATTATCAAACGCGATGACCGGGTCGCCGCCGCCCAACACAAAAGAAAAGGCGGGCAAATCAGAGACACCATCATAATTACTCAACTGCCAGGTTTGACCAAAGTTTTTGGTGTAATAAATCGGAAAACTCAGCGAGTTCAATAGCTGAGTTGCATCCAGTTTCATCGCTGCTACGATGATGTTATTCGTATCCGTTGGATTGACTGCAGCGTGAATTTCGGATTCCGGTTCTTCTGAAACGCTGAGATTGAATTCGTCGTTGCGCAAGCCGATAAGCGCTGATTCAGCAGGCGTTGACCCATTTTCCTGGAACAGAACTTCCAAATGCGCCATAGCCTCCGGGCTGGTTTTCAGCTTTTTTTGGAGCAACGACTTGGCTTGATCGTATAACCAGGCTTTTTCTGTTGTTTGTGCTTGTGTAGCAAAGGTACAACAAAACCAAAGCAACCCTGTAAACAGGGCAGTGAGACGTACTTTCATGGTTGAAAATGAATTTAGAAACCGAAGGACGCAGAGATTGGAGATAGTGCTGTAACAGATGTGCGGGGTAAAGGTAAATATTATTTGGGAAAATGACAAATTTTGTGAATTGCCCCTAATTTTGCAATCAAAATCAATTTAACACCTTATATGACTGCCAAGATCACGAAGAATGCTGTAATTGAACTGAGGAATTTGCGATTGGAAGATTACCTGGACTTGAAAGAGTCCATGCAAAAAGCCTACTCCACGCTGTTGAGCGCTTATTGGGAAGAAAACCAGATCAAAAGACTGTTGGATAAATTTCCGGAAGGCCAGTTGTGCATCCTTTTTAATGGAAAAGTAGTGGGAAGTGCCTTGTCTTTAATTGTCAACTATAAAAAATTTGGCGATTCTCATACCTACAATCAGATTACGGGGAATGGTACCTTTGACACACACGACCCCGAAGGCGATGTGTTGTACGGCATTGACGTGTTCATCCATCCCGATTATCGAGGGCTGCGCTTGGGACGCCGGATGTACGAAGCCCGCAAAGAGCTGTGCGAAAACCTCAACCTCAAGAGCATCGTTTTTGGTGGCCGGATACCCAATTATAAAAATTATGCGGATAAGATGAAGCCCCGCGATTATATCCGCAAAGTACGCCAAAAAGAGATCCACGACCCGGTGCTGAGCTTTCAGTTGTCCAATGATTTTCACGTAAAGCGGGTGCTGACCAATTACCTGGTAGGGGATTCCGACTCCCTGGAATATGCAGCTTTGCTCGAATGGAACAACGTGTATTACCAGGAAGAGGAAATTTTGGTGAACGCTCCCAAGCAAGTCATTCGCCTGGGCTTGGTACAGTGGCAAATGCGGCATTTCAACGATTTTGATGCCTTTTTGGAACAGGCCGAATTTTTTGTGGATGCGGTGAGCAGCTACCAGAGTGATTTCATTCTTTTTCCCGAATTTTTCAATGCTCCATTGATGGCAGATTACAATCATTTGGACGAACCGGAAGCCATTCGGGAATTGGCCAGTTATACCGAGCCATTGAAGCAAAAATTCCGGGAATTTGCCATTTCCTATAATGTGAACATCATCACAGGGAGCATGCCTGAGGTGCGCTCTAACGGAAAATTATACAATGTGGGATTTTTATGCCGTAGGGACGGAACAGTAGAAACCTATGAAAAAATACACATCACACCTTCTGAGAAAAACGCCTGGGGTATGGTGGGAGGCCGCAAAGTACAGGTATTCGACACCGACTGCGGGAAAGTAGGCATCATCATTTGCTACGATGTGGAGTTTCCGGAATTGCCTCGCCTGTTATCCGAGCAGGGGATGAAGATTTTGTTTGTACCCTTCCTGACTGATACCCAAAACGGGTATATAAGGGTGCGCTGCTGCGCGCAAGCTCGTGCCATAGAGAACGAATGTTATGTGGCCATTGCGGGTTGTGTAGGCAATTTGCCCCGGGTACACAACATGGACATACAGTTTGCCCAATCGGCCGTTTTTACACCTTCTGATTTTCAATTCCCGACCAACGGTATCAAAACAGAAGCAACGCCCAACGCCGAAATGACCCTGATCGCCGATGTGGACTTGGATTTGCTCAAAGAACTGCACAATTTTGGTACTGTACAAAACCTGAAAGACCGCAGGAAGGATGTTTACCGCCTGGAAAGGTTGTAAAATTACAAGTACATATCGAGAATGACCAGCGAGCCAAAAAGCAGGCTGGCAATGCCATTGGTGGTAAAAAAAGCCAGATTCACTTTGCTCAGGTCGTTGGGGCGAACCAGGCTGTGCTGGTAGGCCAACAGGCCAATAAACAGAATAGCCGCTATCCAGTGCAGCCAGCCGAAATTGGGGTACTGAACCGCCAATTGATAGGCCGCTACCAATAATAAGCCGCCACATAATAAGTGCAGGGCGGAAGAAATGCGCAATGCCTTACTTTTACCCCAAGCTTCTGGAACGGAATGCAGCGACATGGACTTGTCAAACTCTTCATCTTGTAGGGCATAGATGATGTCAAAACCCGACACCCACAGCAACACCACCAAAGAATACAGGATAGGTAATAAATCAAATACTCCGGTTACAGCCAAATAAGCACCAACTGGCGCCAGCGACAAGCCCAGCCCCAGCACAAAATGGCAAAGCCAGGTAAAGCGTTTGGTATAGCTATAACCTAAAATGACTGCCAATGCCACAGGCGACAAATAAAAGCACAAGGGGTTGATGAACCAGGTACAAACTACAAAGGCCAAGGCATTGATTCCAACAAACAGCAAAGCCGATTGAGCACTGATGATGCCCGCAGGGATTTCGCGTTGGGCTGTGCGGGGATTTTTTTCATCAATGTACCGATCCAAGTAACGGTTAAAAGCCATGGCGGCACTGCGCGCAAAAACCATACACAAAAGTACCAACACCAATACTTTCAGATCAAATTGACCTCCATTGCTCATCACACCTAGAAAAAAGCCCAACAAGGCGAAGGGCAAAGCAAATATGGTGTGGCTGAATTTGATTAGAGAAAGGTAGTTTTTCATTTTGTGGGTATTGTATATGGCTTAAAACAAAAAAGCCCGTTAGGAAAACCCCTGACGAGCCTTTTTGTTTTTCTTATTTGACAATGATTAGGGCCTCAATTATTGAGTGACCTGTGGTGTTGTCTCCCCTTCTGGTGCCGTTACCTCTCCTTTCAAATAAATGAAGGTTTGAGGTGGGTTGGTGTTGGCTGTGATCGTAACTTTCTGGTTACGAGGGCCTTTTTTGTTTTTAGAGTCGAATTGTACCGTGATAACGCCTTCAGCGCCTGGCGCGATCGGATCGCGTGGCCATTCAGGAACGGTACAACCACAGCTGCCTTTTGCATTGCTCAGGATCAACGGCTCTTTACCTGTGTTTTTGAATTTGTAGCTGTGCGAAACTTTTTCACCATCTACTACTGTACCGAAGTTGAATTCGGTTTCTTCAAAAGACATTACCGTGATAGGGCCGGTTGGAGCAGCAACTTCTTCCGGTGCAGTCATTTGTGGATTGTTTGGATCAATCGTTGCAGCGGGCTGGTTGGCTGTTTCCAGGCTTTCGCGAGCTTCTGAACGCACGTCTTTGTTGGTGCTCTGGCAGCTGAATAAAGCAGCAGCTACCAATAAACTCATCGTACTAACTTTGATAAATTTCAACATTTTTTATATCAGTTTTGGTTCAAGATAATCTTTTGCGGGTGCAAAAGTAAATACAACTGCAAAATTAGCAAAGCTTCAATGATAGGAAGTTAAGCAGTTTTGAATTATTGTTAAAGAGGTGTTAATGGTAAGCACTCAAATGAAAACTACTTTCTGAAAACCCTACTTCCGGCCATTTGTTTATAAAAATAACCTATACTGAAATACGGAATTGACGTATATTTGCGGCCTATGAAAAATATCAGGAATTTTTGTGTAATAGCGCATATCGACCACGGCAAAAGTACGCTTTCTGACCGCTTGCTGGAGTTTACCAAAACCATTTCCGAAAGGGACATGCAAGATCAGGCTTTGGACGATATGGATTTGGAGCGGGAAAGAGGAATTACCATAAAAAGCCACGCCATTCAGATGTATTATGACCACACGGATGGCGAAACCTATACCTTCAATCTGATTGATACACCAGGTCACGTGGATTTTTCCTACGAGGTATCGCGCTCCATCGCTGCTTGTGAAGGAGCCTTGCTGTTGGTGGATGCTTCTCAGGGTATTCAGGCGCAAACCATTTCCAACTTATACCTGGCCATCGAGCACGATCTGGAGATCATTCCCATTTTGAACAAAGTGGACATGGACAGTGCCATGATCGAAGAAGTATCCGAGCAAATCATGGATTTAATAGGCGTGGATCCCGATGATATTATCCTGGCCAGTGGCAAAACAGGGCGCGGTGTCCCGGAAATCATGGCTGCTATTGTAGATCGCATTCCGCCACCTAAAGGCAATACAGAAGCACCCCTACAAGCGCTGATTTTTGATTCGGTATTCAATTCTTTCCGTGGGGTCATCGCCTACTTCCGCATCCTCAACGGCACTATGCGCAAAAACGACAAGGTGCGTTTTGTCAATACTGGCAAAGAATACCAAGCTGACGAAGTGGGTGTATTGCGTATGAAGCAAGAGCCTAAAGACGCGCTCTCAGCCGGTAATGTGGGCTACATCATCACCGGTATCAAAGAATCGAAAGAGATTAAAGTCGGCGATACCATTACCCTAGCTGCCAACCCCTGTGCAGAAGCTATCAAGGGATTTGAAGATGTAAAACCCATGGTTTTTGCCGGTATTTTCCCGCTGGACAACGACGATTTTGAAGATCTACGTGATAGTTTGGAAAAATTGCAGCTCAACGACGCCTCGCTGGTTTTTGAACCAGAATCTTCTGCGGCACTTGGCTTTGGTTTTCGTTGTGGCTTCTTGGGCATGCTGCACCTGGAAATTGTACAAGAGCGCCTTTTCCGCGAGTTCGATCAGGATGTGATCACCACAGTGCCTAACGTGTCCTATAATTTATACAACAAAAAGAATGAAAAATTCATCATCCGCACGCCAACGGAATACCCGGATCCGACGCTGATTGATTATGTAGAAGAACCTTTTATTACTGCCCAGATCATCACCAAACCGGAATATATAGGTGCGATCATGACCCTGTGTCTGGAAAAAAGGGGGGTTCTGGACAAACAATCCTACCTCACAACCGATCGGGTAGAGTTGATTTTCCACCTGCCTTTGGCGGAAATTGTGTTTGATTTCTACGATCGTCTGAAGTCCCTTTCTCGGGGCTACGCTTCTTTTGACTACCAGCCACTGGATTACCGACAGTCAGATCTGGTGAAAATGGACATCAAACTAAATGGGGAAAATGTGGATGCCCTTTCTGCATTGGTGCACCGCGACAAAGCCGAGGCATTTGGCCGGAAAATTTGTAAAAAACTGAAGGACTTGCTGCCGCGCCAGCAATTTGTCATTGCTATACAAGCTGCCGTAGGCGCCAAAATCATCGCCCGCGAAACCATTTCTGCCATGCGCAAAGACGTTACCGCCAAGTGTTACGGTGGCGACATCACCCGTAAGCGCAAACTGCTGGAAAAACAGAAAGAAGGTAAAAAACGGATGCGCCAGTTTGGCAAAATCGAAGTACCCCAAAAGGCATTCCTCGATGTATTGAAGCTGGATTAATTGGCCTGCGGCAATAGGATAATAGTACGGTCTAATAGAAAAACAACCATAAGAATGGTTGGGTAAAGGGATGGATTCCTTTCCCGACGAGCATTCATGGTTTACTAGATAAGGTACTAATTTTCCTATACCATGAGTTTAAAAAAACGCAGCCGCATCTTCCTGGCCATTCTTGGCATGCTTTCCATCTGGATTATCATTGATTTAAAATGGCCTGTCAAAAGAGATATATCCATCGTGGATGGAAAAGAAATTGCCGCCATGGAAACGGCCATGTGGCGCTCTTATTACGAAAAGAAGAAAGTCCGGCTACTGCTTCAATCGGCTAAATTGATGCGCAAGGAGTTTCATTTCCCCTATTGGCGCTCCTATCAGGTGGCTTTTTTTGCTGCCAAAGCAGCCTTTGCTTTCCAGGACGGTCAAAACCGGGCAGATTACAACAAAGCCCTGCCCGCCTTGCGCCAATATTACGGCGCCATCAATGACATCAGCACAAAGCCTTTTGAGGTAGCTGCCGCAGCGGAAAGTGAGCTGGAATGGTGGATCATTCGCCGGGAGCGCGAAACTCACCCACCAGAAGAATGGGAACACTGGATCAAACAAACTGCCGCCATTATTTATCATCGTCCGGCTGATGCCTTCCACGAGTTCGCCCGGCAACGGGTCAATGCCATGCTATTGCGCGATGAAAAAGGGGACAACATCTCAGCAGCGGATTGGACGGAAATCAATCGTATCCTAGATATAGCTTGGTTGGATTTTGAGCAAAATATAGGTAGTCAATGACAGAACTACAGTGCGCCCCAAATCGCCGCTTCTTCGATTTGCTGCATACAATTAAAATGCCCTTTGGGACATTTTTCAAAACCGATTTTTGAGCAGGGGCGGCAGGGCAATTCTTTTACTTCAATCGTCATATTCAAGCCCAGCCCTTGTGGGTCGTAGGGATACATGCCAAATGCCGGTATGGTATTGCCCCAAACGGAAATGATTTTTTTCTGAAAAGCAGCTGCGATGTGCATCATGCCCGTATCAGGCGTGATGACCCGATACGCTTGCCGGATAATGGAAGCAGACTGATTGAGGTTGAATAGGCCACAGGTATTGATGACTTGTCCGCCGGCCTGACCTGCAATGCGGTCGCCTACTTCAGCTTCAGCAGGCCCGCCCAATAACAGTACGGGCATTTGGATACCTTGACAAATGGCTATTACCTTGTCTTCCGGGATGCGCTTGGTGTAGTGTGCCGCGCCGATGGCAAAAGCAACGTAGCGCGGGATTTCCTGCTGGGCAGCCAACACATTATGCGTCAGCAAATGGGCTACTTCTACTTCATCCTCTTCTGGGATATAAAATTCCAGGCCATCACCATCTTTTTCCAGACCCAAGGGCTGTAAGGTTTCCAAATAACGATCTACGATATGCACACTTGGGAGGCGATCCATTTTGAGGTTGACCATCAGCCATTTTTCCCAGTTGATTTTGTTCACTGAAAAGGCCGTGGCTGAAAGACCGGATTTTACTTGTCGCGAGCGCAAATTATGGTGCAAGTCGATAACATAGTCATATTGTTCGGCCTTTAATGCCGGCAATACTTCTTTCACCTTTTCGTCAATAACGAAACAGCGATCTACCCTCGGATTGCTAGCCACTATGCTTTCATAAGTACGCTTGGTCAAATAATGCACCGTGGCACCGGCATTTTTGAGTACACGCAATACCGGAGTAGTCAATACAATATCACCTATCGAGGAAAAACGAATAACGAGTACTTTCATTCACGTGTAATTTCATGCGCCCACAGCGTTTCCCCTTGGGCGTTGCGCAGTGTCATCTTCAATTTACGGGCATCGCGTGGTCCCGAAAATTCCATTAACCCGAACGAATGAGCACCTGCCCAGGTATTGGCTACCCGCAGTGCATTTTGTTCTTCGCTGTTGGTAGAAACGCCGGAGGTCAGCGGAGAAGCAGTAAAGTCATAAACGGTATTGCCCTTAGCATTGACCAGTTTGCTCAATTCGCTATGGTGCCGGTCGCCACTGAGGAAAATGACATTTTTGATGTTGTTTTCCTCAATTTGCTGCAGCAAATAGGCGCGCTCTTCGTGATGGTGGTTGGCATAATTCTCATAAGCAGCCGCTGTATTCAGCACTTGGCCGCCAATACATACCACTTTGTAAGCCGCATTGCTAAAGCACAACGCATCCACCAGCCACTCCAACTGTTCCTTCCCCAGGATGGTCTTCTCTCCTGTTTCTCGTCTGTTCGGACTGCGAAAATAGCGATTATCTAGCAAAAAAAAGTCCACATCGTTGTATTGAAAATAAGAAGTAATCCCCCCTTCCTGATTGGGCAGCCCGTAAGAAGGGTTGCCCCAAAACAATTTGAAAGCTTCCAGGGTCTTATCCTTGTGAATAAAGCTGCGGTCGGAATCGTTGGGTCCAAAATCGTGGTCATCCCAAATGGCGTAATGGTTGGTGGATGCCAACAATGGCTGCAATTCAGGGATGCTGCGGGAATGGGTATAGCGTTTGTGGATACCTGTGCGGGTAAACCAATCCACTTCGCGCAGGTAAATATTATCGCCCAGCCAGATCATAGCATCGGGCTTGGCCTGGTAAATTTGGTTGAAAACTTCGTATTCTCCGCCATAGGGTCGGCCAGGCCGATCGTAGGGTTCTTCATTGATATAGGCACAACTACCAATGGCTACTGAAAAATCGGGAGCATCTTTGCGCCATTGCCACAATTCCTGAGAACGAAAAGTGGTAGGATAGTCCAGCTTTACGGCCTTGTCGTTGATCAGCAGTTCGTAGGTATATTGAATGCCGGGCTCCAGTTGGTCGGCAACCAGATGGGCGGTGAAAGCTTCCGATTCCTGAGTACTCACTTTATCGGTCAACATGCGTTTGTTTTTCTCCTCGGCAGGCCAGTAGGCAACTTGTACTTGGGCCGGTCTGGACGTCTGCACCCAAAGCATTACTTCCCGCATTTCAGAATAACCCAACATAGGGCCGGATTGCAGCAAATCGGATTGAGCTTGGGATAAAGTCAGGTTTACCAGCGTAAAAAGGCAGAGGACAAGTCTAGCTTTCATGTTTTTAATGCCAAAACTAGGGTAAAAAACGGTATCGAAAAACGGATTGCAGGCAATTTACATTTATTTAATGTGGGAAAGGTGCAAAATAGCAGGAAAGACTAAATAGAGCACTATATTTGTCTTTATTGAAGATAACGGCAATTACATAATGATCCACAAAATACGGTTATCTAATTTCAAATCGCATCAGGAAACTGAAATCAAGCCTGGATTGATCAATATTTTAATTGGCGCTAATAATTCAGGGAAATCCAGTATTTTTCAAGCACTCCAACTTTTAAAGCAATCATTGAGAAATCAAGGTTTGCAACTTATACCTGCCAAAGAATTATCTCGAAAAATAGAGCGGGGGCCAAATTTACCGGTGAGCTACAGTTACAGCAATCATGCTATGGACATTGGTGGGTTTCACAATGTTCTAAAAAAAGGCGCTAGTGAAATGAGCATAAGTGTCGCAGGGGAAAGGGATATATATTCGGAGTCACTGGCCAATAATCATATCAAAAATACGCAAATTGATTTATCTTATACTTTTAGGGATAACTTGCTAGTCAGTGCCGAGGGGCAGCTTAAAGCGAGCAAGTACTTACTCGAATGGCAGGTAATAACCAAGTATGGAACAAAGAGGTTGCGATTAAAGGCGATCATGGAGAAATAGGCACTTTCAACATCGCGCAAAACATTGGTCATATTCTTCAGTTCCGATCAAGTATTATACCTCCCGGAGAAAAAACGGCTTTTTTCCGCGATTTGTGCGCCTATATACCTGGTATTGTACCCAATTTTTTCAATTCCTTTTTTTTCATTTCCGGGGTAAGGGGTTTTGAGGAGCGTGGGTATCATCTGGCAGATAACGCTGCGTCTGAATATGAGTTCGTTTTATTAGAAGACCGTTCTACCGCATTGAGCAATGCCCTTGCTTTAAACCGCATGCTAGAGGATCGAATATCCGATTGGATTGAAACTTACCTCGGGTTCAGGATATGGTTTGAGATCCAAAATCCAGGCAAATTAATCGTACTCCACGCAAAAAGAACTAAATCCACCTTGAAATTTATAGGAGAAGGTTTAGGCGCGCAGCAACTTTTTTTTATTTTCCTTCCTTTGGCGTTAGCCAATACAGAATCCTTTTTTATTGAAGAACCTGAAATTCATTTACACCCTAAACTACAAACACAACTCATTACACTTTTAGTGGACATTGCAGCAAAAGAAAAGAAACAACTCTTTTTTTCATCACATAGCGAACACGTTTTATATGCTGTATTATCGGCTGTCAATGCAGGAATTGTAGGAAAAGAGCAGGTAAAAATATTTTATGCTGAAAACACAAACGGGCAATCCCACATTTCCATGCAACAGCCAGATGATAATGGCCGATTACCAAACGGATTGCCTGGCTTTTTTGACAACAACATTGATCAAATTCAAACTTACTTGCAAGACCTACTCAAAAAACTATGAAAATCAAGTTTTTAGTAGATGAAAATGTTCTTTATCACGCTATTAGAGGTGTAGATAAAAGTGACGAACCTAGCTTGGAT
Organism: uncultured Saprospirales bacterium; assembly: GCA_937864265.1. Classification (GTDB taxonomy): domain Bacteria; phylum Bacteroidota; class Bacteroidia; order Chitinophagales; family Saprospiraceae; genus CALMIR01. Next base: position 23,923 of record CALMIR010000083.1, read on the forward strand.
GCCACTCGTTTTTTAGCTACCTTAATTTAAAACTGCCATAAGGTTCTATATGAAAAGCAAATCATCAATAAATATTTAGCCATTTTTACTCGTCTAAAGTCAGAACAGGATATATATCCAATACCTTATTTTGAGGAAATCGTACAGGGTATTTTATACCATCAGGGCAAATTAATTCAAATCGAAGAAGAAATTCTTCCATTGGAAAACACAGCAGGAATTCCTAATGAAGATGTATTTCTGATTGAAATTGCCAATCAATTGAACGCCCCTATAGTAACTAATGATGATAACCTCATAGAATAAGTTAGCGATGCCAGCACGCTTCAGATTAACTTCATTTCGCCCATAGGTGCCTATCACCTCATGATTGCCGAAGAAGAGGAAAATGATTAATTTACCAACACCTTTACCACCTGCCATTCCTGTTCAAAACGCAAATAACAAAACAGCAAACCCTTTACACCTTGGAAGGTAAACTCCTGCTCACCTTTTGCCTGCTTTTCGATTGGTGTGGCAAGTAGCAACTGCCCTTGCGAAGAATATATTTTTATCTGACTCCACCCACTATATGGCAGCGTGTAGGACAGTTTTACCGGGCCGGAAGCTGGATTGGGCGTAGCCTGAAAGTGCAGATTAGAAGGCGTGTCCTGATTTTGAGTAGCAACCATTGGTTCACAGGGTGCTACTACGCCTGAACAATAACTACGTGTAGCCACCGTACAATCGAGTACAAAAGGGTTGGCCTTGCCATCCTGGTAAGTGGCAATTTGCTGGCTGCGCTGCCATTCCTTATCGTCCACCGGGTCTTGAATATGCCACTGGCAGAGCGTATTGCGCTGAGGCTCAAAATAAGTCGGGTTGGCAGCGACTGCTTCTGCCCGATACACCGTATAAAAGTAAAACATAGCCCGCGCCACATCGCCCTTGTGGGCTTCCCTAGGCTCAAATCCCAATTCATTCACCTCGCTGTACAGATCAATCTGTGAGCCGGGAATGTTCGATTGCGCCATACCGAGGTACCACCAGCTATCGGCCTGGTTGTCCGGTATGTCTATAAAAGGTAAATTCCCACGGGCAGCGTTAGCGTCCACTTGGGTGGGGAAAATGTGGTGCATATCGGCCCTGGGGGGATCGGCGGCAGCCCCATAGGCTTGGGGATAGGTGTGTTCGGTATTGATGCCCTCGCCGTTTAAAAAAATAGCCGTTGTCGGATCTTCATTCGGGGGCAAAAGCACCTGAAATCCGGTATAAACACAAGTGATAAAGCCATTTTGTACATCAATCTTCGCATACAGCGTATCCCGCGCATCGGCGTACGACAAAACCTGATTGGGGCGATAATTGCTTTGCAAGGCTTGGATCAAGGCCTCCCCTTCCAGATCGGGAAAAACGGGAATGTGTTGGGCGCTTAATGGTAAATCGCACACACACAACAATAGGCATAAAGCAGATAGTCTATACAAGGCCATTTTTTTGCGGCAAAGATACAAAAGGGCAATAGGGCTGGTGTGAGATGAATAGATTATTATTTGACAAATGACGTTTTATCAAATCTACAGAAGAAATTGTTTTTAAAATGTTCCTGAACACCGAAAGCCAATGGAAAACACAAAAAAATCTACCTTAGTAGTGTGCAAAAAATTACTTCCCGATTTATTGAAGTCCTTACCCTAGCGGACACACTTAAAATGAACCGTTTAGCCCACTAGGGTAAGGACAAATCGGGAACTTAATTTTTCTGCGTTACTTATACACTCAAAATTATTTTCAACCATGAAAGACTACATCCGTAAAATTCGATCAAAATTGGGACAGGAATCCTTTATACATCCGGCGGCCAGGATCATTATAGAAAATGAACAACAAGAAGTATTGGTCATCCAGAGAAGGGATAATGGCCGGATTGGCATCCCGGCAGGCGCATTGGAAGAAGGAGAAAGTATCGAGACCTGCATTAGAAGGGAAGTCAAAGAAGAAACCGATTTGTCTTTGATTGATTTGAGTGTGCTACAAATTAGTGGTATTTAGATATAAAATCGGGAGCATGATAA
>CALMIR010000084.1 GCA_937864265.1 uncultured Saprospirales bacterium
GCGCCATCTTAACGGCTCAAGGCAAGGCTCATTCAACCACAAAAAGCACTCAAAAGAGGACAAATGGGTTACATTTCCACAATTTAGCGGGGCACTCGAAGTGACCCGCTAAATATGGCTTGCCAGCTCCACGTGATTTCTCATTCCGTTCCTGTGAAGCACTGCAAAATCGGGAAGCACAAAGGCTTCCTTGTATCCTTTCCATGCCTGCGCCTTTCCACTACAGAGCCGCGAAGCGGTGACAGAACACCAACGAGTACAATTGCCTTACTTGGGAAATTAATCCTGCCACCCCTTTGGGGTTCTTCCAAGACTTTATCCGGTTTATAGCCCTTTTTGGGGGCTTTTTGGACGCAAATACCCGATTTCTTTGAAGTGAAGTACGAAGTAACGGTATTTTAGGTAGTAAATTATCAGACACCTTCCACAAATGAAAAGTGTCGAATGATTTTGGGTGATTACTTATATCCTAGGTGAATTCCAAAAAACCATCCAGCAAATCCTGTATTTTCTGAAAATACTCGCCTACATGCCTGCCATCCACCAACGCATGATGGGCTTGTACCGACAGCGGCATTTTAAGTCGATCCCCTTCCGGGAAAAACTTACCCCAAACGATGCGCGGTACGGAGTCAACCGGGGAATAATGCATGGCATGGGTAATGGTGGTAAAACTGACCCAGGGCAGCGTAGAGAGGAATAAGAAATCGTCGCGCCCCGGCTCGTCTTCCAGTACCGGATTCGTTTTCATGCGCGCCATTTGAGCTAACGCGTCGCTGCTAAATGCTTGAAAATCGCGCTGGTAAGTAACCGTGCAAAAGCTGAATACATCCGACACTTCCGTTAAAACGGCAAAGGAGGGGTGCACCAACTTATGCTCCACCACTTCAGGTCCGCGGATGCGCTGCCGAAAGACCGGAATATCATTGGCCGTCCGGGAAATCAGATAGACAACGGAAGATGTAAAGGAAAGTTGTTGTTCCGCTTGAATAGCGCGAAAACGGGTGATGTCCACATTCGCTGTGACGCTAAAATGCGGCTGATCCATGCGGCGAAAAAAGTCGAAATGCTTTTGGCGATGGGGGTCGGAAAAAGTGATTTTTTTCATACGTCCCAATAATAGAAGTTGTGATCCTGATCGAGTACAAAACCCGTGCGAGGGTACAATTGATTGCCGATGTCGTTGTCTTTGGCCGTTTCCAGTAGCAGTCCGCATGCGCCAGTACTGCGACACCAATCTTTAGCTGCGTCGATAAGGGCGATGGAAATACCCTGCCCCCGCCACTCAGGCCCTACATAAAGGTCATTGAGCAACCAAAGCCGCTTCATCCTAGTGGAAGAAAACAAAGGATACAACTGCACAAAGCCTACAGCAGTACCCGCTTGATTTTTGGCCATATAAATAACCGCTTCGCCCAGTTCTAGCCTGGCTCCCAAAAAAGCATGCGCCCCTGCCAGGTCGGATTCCTTGCCATAAAACACCCGATAGGCGTCGAATAGCTCGCTAAGCGCCGGTAGGTCAGACAAGGTAGCGGTATGAATGGTCATTCCAATTACAAATTACTCCAATCCAAACTGTGCCTTGGTTGGCATAGATGTTAGATTGATCACTTTGGTAATGACGCCTTCCACTGCGGTTTGGCTTTCTCCAACCCAAGTCATGGTATCTTGTGAACGGTTGACGCCCTGAACATCCCACCTCCCGTCTTCTGCATCAATGATGCTGTCTAGGTGAAGTATATCGTGGCCATCTTCTTTCTGCAAAAACCAGCTTCCATGACCGGTTTGTTCTGTCCAATGCCCGTGGATATAAGTGCCATCGAGGTTAAATTTGAACCAGCGCCCCCTGTTAAATACATTGGTTACTTGGTTATTGTCGTTTCCGATCCAATATTCAAATACCCAATATTCCGTAGCCAACAAACTAGCCAAAGGCGAATCTCCTGATGCCATAGGGGCTGTAAAAGAACCCGTTGCCGATTTGCTGGGCAAATTCTGGGTAGTCGTATTAGCGCCATTCCCAACTGGCGTGTCGTTTTTACATGCTGCTAGAGCCACTATCAGAAAAAAGAAAAAGATACGATTCATGGTGTAATAAAATTTGGTTCTCTGACAATTCTCGTGATTTCACAAAATTAGCAAACCAGGCTTCCCCCGGCTTCCACAGTTTTCTTTTCATTTCGAACGTATAAGGTCAGTGCCTGCTCGGAATGGTTTTGGATGGTTGTACTATTCTTATTCACCACCACTTCTACATAATAGCCCCGAAAACGCACCTTAAAGGCATACGAAGCCCATTTTTCAGGAATGAACGGGGAGAAATACAGGTGATCGTCATATACGCGCATGCCGCCAAAGCCTTTTACAAAAGCCATCCAAGTACCGGCCATACTGGTAATGTGCAACCCATCCTCGGTGTCGTTGTTGTAATCGTCCAAGTCCAGACGGGCCGTGCGCAGGTACATTTCATAGGCTTTGGCTTCTTTGCCCAATTTGGCGGCCAAAATCACGTGTACGCAAGGCGACAAGGAAGACTCGTGCACCGTCCGGGGTTCGTAAAAGTCGAAATTCCGCCGGATGGTATCCTCCTCGAAATGTTCCTCAAACAAATACAAGCCCTGCAACACATCGGCCTGTTTGATAAACACAGAGCGCAGGATCCGATCCCAGGACCATTTTTGGTTCAATGGCCGATCTTCCGGTCGCAGGTCATTTACAGTCAACAAATCTTTATCCAAAAAGCCATCGTGTTGGACATAAATGCCCAGGGCTTCATCTTCACCGAGGTACATATTGTCGGCGATTTCCTTCCATTTTTTGGTCTCCGTGTAGCGGTGAAATTTGATTTTATCTTCCAATATTTGGAATTTCTCCGGCGCGGTTTCTTCCACATAAGCAATGGCATCCATGGCGTATTGCAAACACCAACGCGCGATGTAGCTGGTGTACCAATTGTTGTTGACGTTGTTCTCGTACTCGTTGGGGCCGGTTACGCCGTGCATCACGTATTGGCCGCGTCTTTGAGAAAAATGAACCCGTTGCGCCCAAAAGCGGGCGATGCCAATCAATACTTCTAGCCCATACGCTGCCAGATACGCTTTATCCCCAGTATAGCGGATGTAATCGTAAATGGCGAAGGCGATGGCACCATTCCGGTGTATTTCTTCAAAGGTGATTTCCCATTCATTGTGGCACTCTTCCCCATTGATGGTCACCATGGGGTACAGGGCTGCACCATCCGTAAAACCCAGTTTCTCGGCATTCTCGATGGCCTTTTGCAAATGCTTGAAGCGGTAATACACCAGGTTTCGGGCAACCTTCTCCTCGGCTGTCGCCAAATAAAAAGGCAGGCAATAGGCTTCGGTATCCCAATAAGTCACGCCGCCGTATTTCTCGCCCGTAAAGCCTTTGGGGCCAATATTCAAGCGCTCATCTTCTCCGGTATAGGTCTGGTACAGTTGGAAAATATTGAATCGGATGCCTTGCTGAGCGGCCACGTCACCTTCAATGCGAATATCGGCCTCTTCCCATTTATCCAGCCAATGCTGGCTATGGGCTTCCAAAAGTTGGTCAAAGCCTTGCTCAAATGCATACTGCACCTTCTCTTTGCACTTATCCATCAGATCTTCTGGAGCATGGTTGAGTGAAGACAGCACCGCAGCGTATTTGTAAATTACCAATTCCTGTTCTTCCGTGCAAGGCACATCCACAGTATTGGCAACATACTTAGCCCGGTGGGTTTTGGTGGCTACCAGGTCCGTCTCTTTCCCATTTTGGAAAACGGCAAATTTCGCACCCATACATACCTGAAACTGTGTTTTCCGGGTTTCTGCTGTAATATACACCTGCCGCTTTTTGACCTTGGCATCTACTTCTACCCAGAATTTTTCATCATAATTAGAATCCTGGTTGATGACATCGGCATCGATGAAGGAAGTAATCGTCAGCGTACCCGAAAAATTGAGGGGCGTAAAACTATAGCGAATAGCCCCAATTTCTCCGTCTGCCAGACTACAAAAGCGCTTGGCAGTAACCTTTACTCGTTTGCCGCTGCCCATTCTGGCCGTGAAACTGCGCTCTAAATAGCCCAACTGCATGTTCAACTCGCGGCGAAAACTTTCCACCTCTTTACAAGTAGCCAAATCCAAATGTTCACCATCTACCTCAATACCTAGTCCTATCCAGTTGGGCGCATTGATTACTTTAGCAAAATATTCCGGATAGCCGTTTTTCCACCAACCTACCCGTGTTTTATCTGGGTAATAAACGCCAGCAACATAGGTACCTTGCAGGGAATCACCGGTGTAACGCTCTTCAAAGTTGGCTCGTTGCCCCATAATGCCGTTTCCGATGCTGAATATACTTTCAGAAATGCGGTTGTGCGCCGGATTCCAGCGATCTTCAATAATACGCCACTCGTCTTGTTGCAGATATTGTTTCATATTAGATGGTTAATTATTGATGTTGGATGCTTGATATGGATTAATCAAAAATCAAAAACTGCTTGTTTTAGTAGTGTGTAAAAATTATTGCCCGATTTATTAAAGTCCTTGACCAAACGAAGCCCGCTAGGGTAGGGGCAAATCGGGAATTTAATTTTTCTGCGCTACATAAGTACCGCTTCAAACACTTCGTCCACTGTTACGCCTTGGAAACCTGGAATCACAAAATGCGCATCGCCCAGCACTTCAGCACTGCCGACACCAACCGTATAAAAGCCCCCATTTAGCGCCGCTTCAATGCCTTTCTCGGCATCTTCAAATACAATGCATTGCGCTGGTTGAGCCCCCACGGCTGCTGCGCCCAATTCAAAAACTTGTGGATCGGGCTTCGTTCGCGTGGTCTTTGTGCCATCAATGATCGCTGCGAACCGATCGGATAATCCGACCCGCTCTATGATAGTCGCTGCGTTTTTGCTGCTTGAACCCAGCACTAATTTTACCCCTCTTCGCTCCAGTTCATCTAAAAAAGGAATCACGCCTTCTAGTATTTCATCCGCTTCCATTTTTAAGATAAACTCCCGGTACCAGTTGTTTTTCTTTTCTGCCAATCGTTCTTTCTCCGCTTCCCCCAATTGGATACCTCCCCATTTTAAAATCAAATCCAGCGATTCTACCCGGCTAACACCCTTCAGTTGTTCATTCTCTACTTCCGTAAAATCAAAGCCCAACTCATTGGCCAGACGTCGCCAGGCGATAAAATGGTATTTTGCAGTATCTACAATCACACCATCCAGGTCAAAAATACAAGCTTCAAACATTTATGGCATCTTTTTTTTCATATCATAAAATTTGTTGAATAACTTTGCGTTTTCAAATGCAATCCGATCCCCAAAGGCCATTCTCGCGTAATGCACTTCACTTACATCCTGGCGTATTCAACACAACTCGCCACTTTCGGCTAAACTCCTTCTATCCGGCAACCTCAATTTTAAGGCAAAGAACTATTATTTTTTTTAGTTCTTTGACAAATTGTGTGATTAAACAAAAGACTTAGCGAAAAATCATGACTCCTTTTATGGTTATGCTTTCCGCAAAGTCTTTTTCAACACGATTTGTCAAAGAAGGTTTTTTAAAATTTCACAATCCCAATTACTATGAATAGGAGAGCTGTATTCACAACGCTTCTGAGTAATCGCCATTCCCTACTACCCAAAATCACCTCCGTCCATTCCGGGTTGGAGCCTTACGATGGGGCCTGGGCATTCGAGCAAGCCGCCCATTTGCTGAGGCGCGCTACGTTTGGGCCCACTTATACCCTCATTAAGGAATCCGTTAATTTGGGGCGGGCGGCTACTGTTGATCAATTGCTGACCGATTTGGATCAACCGCCGCCGCCGATCAACCTGAATTTTCAGGATGACCCCTTTGTGGAGGTCGGGGAAACTTGGATCAATGCACCTTATGACAATGTCATCAACTTGCGCTTTTACCGCAGTTTGAGCTTGCGATCCTGGACGATGGGGCTGATTCATCAGGAAGGCATATCTGCGCGAGAAAAGATGACCCTTTTCTGGCACAACCATTTCTCAGTCAATGGTGCACTGAGTGATCCCAAATATTTCTACCGCTATATTGCCTTACTGCGACAATATGCTTGGGGTAATTTCCGGGAACTGGTCAAAGCTGTGACCATTGACCCGGCGATGCTTCGATTTTTAAACGGCAATCAAAACCGGAAAAACGCCCCAAACGAAAATTATGCCCGCGAACTGCTGGAGCTTTTCACCATTGGTAAAGGGCCGCAGGTCGGGCCTGGTGATTATACCAATTTTACTGAGGCCGACATCAGTGCTATGGCCAAAATCCTGACTGGCTGGGGCGAACGGGGCTACAATTCCACGAATCCTGATATTGAACTGGAAACCTTTTTTAATCCTAATCAGCACGATACCAACGACAAGCAACTTTCTGCCCGTTTCGACAACATCGTGGTAAGCGATATGGGCGACCAGGAATACGCGCATTTGATTGACATCATTTTCCAAAAGGAGGAAGTGGCGCGATTTATTTGTCGCAAGTTATACCGCTGGTTTGTTTATTATGAAATCAGCGAGCAAGCCGAAGCCGACGTCATTGAGCCCATGGCGCAACTGCTGATAGCCAGTGATTATGACATCAAACCTGTCCTATCTGCCCTGCTGAATAGCGCTCATTTCTTTGATGCGCTTAACATCGGGCCTATGATCAAAAATCCGATCGATTTTGTGATGTCCGCTATGAAGCAATTGGAAGTCAGTTTGCCTGGCAACCTCAATCAAAAAGCGACGGCCTGGTACAAACTATTTTCATCAGCATTACTCATGCAAATGGAATACTATAATCCGCCCGATGTGGCCGGATGGAAAGCCTATTACCAAGAACCTTCCTTTTACCGGATTTGGATCAATGCCACCACGCTCATCCACCGCATGGGGTTCACCGATACCATCTGTACCGAGGGATTCGATATTGGGAATGAACCGATCAAAGTGAATGGCTTGGAAACACTGGAATTGCTGGATAATCCTTCGGATCCCAATGCCGTGATCGAAGAACTGTCGGCTTTGCTTTTCCCACAGCCATTGGCAGATGTTCAAAAAACAGCCCTCAAAGGCATCCTGATTCCAGGGCTACCCGATTACGAATGGACGGTCGAATATGGCCTCTATTTGTCCAATCCAAATGACCTGGATTTGGCGGTATCCATCAACAGCAGGATGGTTCAATTGATTCAGGCCATGCTTTCATTGCCCGAATTTTATTTGAGCTAAAAGCCTGCCATGTATTCCATTTTTTAAAACCAAAACCTAGTGCTAAAAAAATGAAAAGAAGAACCTTTTTGCGCCATACGGGTACGGCTGTCAGCATACCGCTTTTGCTAAATGGATTGAAATTATCAGCCAGCCCACGCCAAGCAATGTTTCGCCACCTCAATCCGGACAACGATAAAGTGATCGTATTGATCCAGCTTATTGGAGGCAATGATGGCCTAAATTGCATCGTGCCAATGGATCAATACGACAACCTGGCCAATGCCCGTGGCAACATTCTGCTGCCCGAAAACGAATTGCTTTATGTAACGGATACGAATTTCTTCCATCCGGCTATGCTGGGCATGAAGTCGCTGTACGACGATGCTAAAATGCGCATCGTGCAAAGCGTAGGCTATCCCAATCAAAACCGCTCCCACTTTCGCTCCCTGGACATCTGGAATACAGGCTCACCAGCGGAAGAAGCCTGGCGGACGGGCTGGTTTGGCCGCTATTTTGAAAGCCTGCACCCCAGTTTTCCTACTAATTATCCCAATGAGGAATACCCACACCCTTTTGCCATCACCATGGCGTCTATTGTTTCGGAAACTTGTCAAGGCACCGCTTCCAATTTTAGCATGACGCTGGAAGATCCCTTTTCCCTGTCGCCGCTCACAGAAGGAAATGGCAGCGTGCCCCCGGATACGCCCTACGGCGAAGAATTGGAATTTTTGCGTATCAGTATCAGTCAAACCAATGATTACGCAGCGATGATTACCGAGGCAGCTAATTTGGGAAATAACATTCAGGCTTACCCTACGGATAATAACTTGGCAGAGTATTTGAAAACCATCGCACTACTGCTTTCCGGGGGCTTACAGACCAAGGTATTCATCGTTCCGCTGGGTGGATTCGACACCCATGCCAACCAAGTGGAGGAAGGCAAGCCAGCCGATGGCGAGCATGCTGGTCTCCTAAGCGAATTGTCTGATGCGGTGAATGCCTTTCACAAGGATTTGCAGGCGCTGGGGCTGGGCGAAAGGGTAGTTACCATGACCTTTTCTGAATTTGGACGGCAAATCAAATCCAATGAAAGTTTTGGCACCGACCACGGCACTGCTGCGCCGCTGATGCTCTTTGGACAATGCGTTGTGCCGGGCTTCCTCGGCAACAATCCGGAGATTCCCAACCAAGTAGCCGACCAGGAAGGTTTGGCCATGCAATATGACTTCCGGGATGTGTATGGCTCGGTGTTGATGGATTGGTTTGAAGTGCCTGAAGACGACGTGCGCAATTTATTTTATCAAGATTTTCAATACTTGCCTGTGCTTCAGCCCTGTTCAACGGTCAATGCAGAAAAGCTCAGGCTTCAAGCGGAAGATTTGCAATTGCACGTTTTTCCAAGTCCGTTCCAACACGGAGCACAAATCCGATTTTACTCAGAAGGAGCATGGGTGAAGCTGAGTTTGTTCAACAGCCTGGGTTCTGAAGTGCGGGTACTGACCAACCGTCGCTTGCCAGTTGGGCAACACGACCTACGCCTCGAAGGGCATGGCCTTGCGCCGGGCAATTATTACCTGCGTTTGCAAATGGATAGCCGACAAAAGGTTGTCGGAGTGGTGAAAATATAGGCTGTACGCTTCTGGAATCCCGAACCTCATAAGAGATTCGGGATTTTTTTATTTTATAAAAACAATTAAAAGTTTTTTATTTATAAAAATAAAACATAAATTTGGCCTAAAACACCCTAAATGGCCAAATCAAAACCCTCAAAGCCAGCGAATGAGTACGATAAAATATTCAAGGAGAATCTAGAGCCGCTGATTATCCCGCTGCTGAAGCAATATTTTGGCTTGGAGATAACCCATAAGCGCCGTTTGCACGATAAATTGCAAACTACCACCGAACGAGAAACAGACTTTTTGTTTGAAGTTACTGATGCTTCGAATCAAAGATCACTGCTACATATTGAATTTCAAAGCTATAACGATGCCAACATGGTATTCCGAAATCTAGAATATCATGGAATTATTGTTAAAAAATATAAACTTCCGGTTCATCATTACGTTTTTTATGTAGGTCGTCAAAAAATGCGAATGACAACGGAGTTGTCTGAGAACATGCTTTATAAAGGCTTTGAGGTTCTTGATTTTAATCAGCTTTCGTACCAGACTTTTTTAAATACAACTTCAGGTAACGAGATCATTTTGGCCATTTTAGCTGATTTTCAAGAGCATGAACCCGAAGCTGTCATTCGGCTCATTTTAAATCAATTGCGCTCAAGTATCAAAAATCCAGCGCAACTAAAAAAGTACGTCGAACAGTTGAATGTTTTGTCCAGATTGCGTAACTTGTCTAATGAAACCATTAAAGTCATTGAAACCATGCCAATTACAATTGATATAGAAAAAGATCCTTTGTATATAAGGGGAATAGACAGAGGGATTGAACTAGAACGCCGCCTAAGGGAAAAGGCTATCGAGCAAGAGCGCCAAAAAGCGGAAGCAGAGATCGAGCAAGAACGCCAAAAAGCGGAAGCAGAGATCGAACAAGAGCGTCAAAAAGCGGAAGCAGAAAGAAAAACAACAATAATGGAATTGTTTCAGGCGGGTTTGTCCATTCCTACCCTCAGCCAAGTTTTCCGTGTAACGGAGGCCTACATACAGGACATTATCTCCTCTATTCAGCAAAATGATCCGCAAGAAGACAATTAACTACAGATCGCTCAAATTGACTTGGTTGTTTACAAAGCGTTCATAACTTTTATCTGGCCAAAGCCAGCTTCCCAATAGCATCGCGACCAAGCTAGCTACCCCTCCATAGATTAAACTGGGAATGGCTGTTGCCTGAATTTCACAAAACAACCAAACTACAGTACCCACCACTATAGCCATTAAAGTACCTAAGTCAGATGCCTTTTTCCAATACAATCCTGCCGTTAGTGGCACAAAAAGAGCCACCAGACTTAAAGCAGACGATTGCCCTACTAACTCGTAAATATTCCTGGTATAACCAGCCATAATAGCTGATAGTAAAGCCACCCCAACGACAGAGAGGCGCATAATTCGCAGCAGTTGTTTGTCATCTAGTTTTGGAAAATAAGGGCGGATGAGGTTTTCCCCGATTACTGTTGCAGGAGCCAATACTGCTCCAGAAGTGGTACTGAGAATGGCTGACAGCAAGGCCCCAAAAAACATAATTTGCATCAATAAACTGCTATGCGACAACACCATCTGAGGGATAATATTTTGTCCATCACCATTTTCCGAAAGCTCAGGGTACAAGATACGACCGCATAAGCCTATGAACAGTGGAATCATGCCAATGCTCAGGTACATCAACCCTGATACATAGGAAGCCTGTACCGCCGTTTTAGCACTTTTAGCTGCCATCACCCGTTGAAAAACATCCTGTTGCGGGATAGATCCTAAGCCAATGGTAATCCATGCTGCGATGTAATGGATAATGCTGTGAAAATCCCTATCGGGAAAAAAACGGAAAAAACCCTCTGGTGTACTAGCTAAAACAGCTTGAAACCCGCCTGCTTTTTGCCCCAATTGAATGGCCAAAATCAGCAGACCTACTATAATCATGATGGTTTGCACAAAATCGGTGATAGAAATGGCCCACATCCCACCGATATAGGTATAAATGACCACGACCAAAGCACAAAGGGCGATGCCCTGCAATTCTGAAATACCAGTAATCGAACTCAAGATAACCCCCATAGCAACCATTTGCGCGGCTATCCAGCCAAAATACGAGGGAATCATAAAAATGGCGGATATAAACTCTGCCTTACGGCTAAAGCGAAGCCGAAAAAAGTCGTTAAAAGTCAGGATGTTCATTTTGTATAAGGGTCGGGCAAAAAATGCCCCCACTAAAATCAGGCAAAGTGCTGCACCAAAAGGATCCTCAATGACTCCCAGGAAGCCATTTTCCACAAACTCGGAAGAAGCCCCCATGATGGTTTCCGAGCCAAACCAAGTAGCAAAAAGCGCTGACGCTGCCAAGATCATAGGCAAGTTCCGGCCTGCAATGACAAAATCCTTTGTCGTGTGCACCCGACGGGAAGCCCACCAACCGATAAGCAATGTGATACAGAGATACAGCACGATGAAAGTTAAAAGCATGTTCTTGGCTTTTGCAAGGTAACGTTGAAAGCTTGAATCCTGACTTTCATCGGCAAAGTATTACTTTCCGTAGAAATGCTTTAAAAAAAATCTTTTTCCCGCAATGATTGCTTTGTCGCAACCGTTTAAAAAAGACAAAAAACGACAAAAAAATTTGCATAACTATATTTCATGGGATTCTAATTGTATTTCTTAATGCGCCTCCTTGTGGAGGCGCTTTTTTTTATACTTTCTCCATTCCTTTTTATTCCTTCATTGCCGAATACAAAACACGGTGAATCCTCGGGCGTATTCTCAAACTCGTGATCAATGGATTATTGCGCGTAGGATATACCCGGTTGGAGAAAAATATAAAAACCAGTCCATTGGCTGGATCCACCCACACAAATGTTCCGGTGTAACCTGAATGCCCGAAGCTTTCCGGGCTGGCTGCCTCGGCGTAAAGGCTTTTTCGTGCATCATATTCCAAAAAAGGTTTGTCAAATCCCAAACCACGGTGACTGCCCTCTGCGGCATATTGATAACTTGTAAACTCCCGAACACTAGCCGAATCGATCAATTGTTGCCCGCCGTAATAACCATCTTGCAAGTACATCTCCATCAGCTTGGCCAAATCATTTGCCGAAGCAAATAAGCCGGCGTGACCAGAAACGCCCCCCATCATGGCTGCTCCTTCATCGTGAACCGTTCCGTGGAGCGCATGCATCCGAAAAAAGGTGTCTATCTCTGTTGGTACAATACGATCCTGTGGAAATTTGCGAAGCGGATTGTACGTCATACTGGAAGCCCCCAACGGCAGATAAAAATTTTCATCCAAATAGGTTTCATAATCTGTTGCTGCCAGATTGCTCACGACCTCCGGCAACAAATAAAAAAACATATCGGAATAAACATAGCCCGGTTTTTCATTCAATGGCGATTGGAGAATGCCCCTGAACATCCTTTTTTCTTTGTAGTCCTTATTCAACCACAAGCGATCGGTCACCCTGATGGGGAAACGCGCGCTGGAATCAGTTTTAAACGATTTGGGCTTGAACCGAAATGTATTGATTCCCTCATTGTCCCATTGCTTTCGCCAGGGATAGCGGGCATTGCCTTTCAGCGTACCTCGCCAAAACGGTATCCAAGCCAGTAAGCGGGCGTGATGGGCCAACATGAGGCGGGAAGTTATTGCTGCTTTATTGGTTCCTTTGGCTTTCGGAAAATATTGCTGCAAAGGCGCATCCAAGTCAAAGCGGCCCTCACCGTGCAATTTCATAGCTCCTAAAAGCGCTGAGCTGATTTTGGTGACAGAAGCCAGATCGTAACTATCGTCTGTTTGTACTGCCCGTTTTTTTTCATAGGTGTGATAACCATAAGCCTGGTGAAAAATCACCTTGCCCGCTTTAGCCACCAGCACCTGAGCTCCAGGAAATGCCCCTGCCTCGATACCTTGTTGAACAATACTGCCGATGCTATCGCGCAATAGCGCCGCATCCATCTGAGCGTACGAGGGGGGCGCATAGGCCAATCGCGATAGCGTTGCTGTTTTCAAACCAGTACCGCGTTGGAAGTTGGTGCCCGGTAAGGGCGCAGGTAAAATACCGTTTGCAGGCAAAGCGCCAAATAAAATCTGAGCAGCTACAAAACTGGTAAAAGGCAGTTGCTGTGGGCCTATCAGGAGTTGAGGGGCTGCCTCCAGCCAGGGAGCCAGATTAAAGATGAAACCAGCTCCTTGTACATAAACGACACAGGGCAAACGATCCAGCAAAACTTTGATTTGATCCAGGTGCTGATAGCTTTCTGGTTCCAGCCCAGTCCAACTGTGATCCAACACGTCCAGTACAAACAGATTGTATTTTTCTTTTTGTTGAATCAACCAGCTCTCTTGGTCGGTGTTATTTTTAAAAATAGGCATTGGAAGCTGATCTACGGGCAGGTATTTTTGTAAGCCCAGATAGAGACTGTCGTTGGGTGTTCGGCCAAATTGGATATAGGCCATTTTAAGCGTATCCAAGCGCTGAAACGGTATCAAATGATGGTCATTTTTCAAGAGGATAACCGCTTGGGTGGCCTGCTTAAATGGAGCAGCAGTAGGTTGGGCTAGAGATTGGCTCGCCAATAAACCCATTGAACAGATTAAAATGAGGCTTTTTTTTATCATGGCTGTGGTTCAAGTCTCAAGTTTTCCTGCCCCCGCCTTCTCCCGCGTTTTTCGCGGGATCATTCGGGCAGGCGGCTCAGACGGGTGGTTTCAATTTTTCCTGCCCCCGTCCGATCCGGAGTCGTCCCGCCCGGATTGATCCGGTCGGGCGGGCCGGGCGGGCGAATCTCGCTTTTAGCGGGAGGCGGGTGGTTTCAAGTTTCTGGTTTCAGAAACCTGATTTATCCAATAAATTATCTGGTAAAATAAGCTAAAATTTTGTATCTTCATGGTTTAAAATCATTCGACTATGAAAAACTTAATATGGAGTTGTCTGGCTGTATTGCTGAGTGCTACCTCAAGCAGGGCTATCGATGCCAGTATTTCTTACGCTGCTTTCAACAGCCCGCAAGGCGGCTATGTAGAGTTGTATTTGCATTTTGCCCGCCAAACTGTTGAATTTGTTACACTCCCGGATTCAAGCGTTCAGGCCAATATTGAGGTCATTATCTTATTCCAGCAAAATGCTGAGATCATCAAATACGACAAGTATAACCTGGCCAGTCCTTTCGGCGTGAAGCCCTTGGATTTTATCGATATGAAACGCTATGCGCTGCCAGAAGGGACGTATGAACTGGTGGTGGCTGTTTCTGACTTGAACCGGGCGGAAAACGCCAACGAATACAAAACTAATATTCAAATCCTTTTCCCCAAAGACAAAGTAGTGCAATCGGATTTAACGCTGCTGGCCTCCTTTGAGCGCAGCGAAGAGGCCGATAATATTTTCGTCAAAAATGGCATCCTGATGGAGCCATTGCCTTTCAATTTTTATGGGCGCAATGCTTCTGTGTTGAGCTTTTACAATGAAATCTACCATACCGATCAGGTGCTAGGCGACGATTTCACGGTCAGTTATGCCATTGAGTTGCTCGAAAACGGCAGCACCCAAACCCAAGCCATCCGGCACACCCGCCAGCATCCTGCTTCAGTCGTGCCCATATTGGCTCAAATGGACATCAGCAAATTACCTTCGGGCAATTACCAACTAAAAGTTGAGGTTCGTAATCGCCAAAAGGAACTGCTGACTAACCGAATTATTTTCTTCCAGCGCAGCAACCCTTACCTGCAAGCGGAAGAAGTATTGCTGAGTGATGTGAAGATTGAGCAGGAATTTGTGCAAAAACTTACGCCAGAGCAATTGGAATACAGCCTGCGCGCTATGACACCTAAACTGCCACAGCGCGATGTGGAACTGGTCAATTATCTGCTCAAGAGTGACAGTATAGCTGGGCAAAGACTTTATTTGTTCAGTTTTTGGGCAAAGGAAAGCCCTACCAATCCCGAATTTGCTTACAGCAAATACATGGAAGTAGCCGAAGCGGTGGACCAATTGTACAATTCTGGCTTTCGCCACGGTTTTGAATCTGACCGGGGCTACATCTACCTGAAGTATGGCCAGCCCGATGATACGGAAATGCGCGACCAGGAACCCTCCTCACCACCGTATGAAATATGGACGTATTACGAATTTCCTGCCACCAGGCAGAATAATGTGAAGTTTGTTTTTTACAACCCATCCTTAGCACCAGGCGATTTTCAATTGTTGCATTCAACGGCGATAGGTGAGGTCAACAATCCACAATGGCAACGCCAGTTGTACAGAAGTGCACCAGATGAAATCAATAGCAGCGACTTCATTGGAGAAGATGGCATGCAGGACAACTTCAACCGCAATGCCGGCAGAATTTTTAAGGATAATTGATCAAACGTTGACGCTGAGGTAGTCCTCTCGATTGATGTCTAGTTTTTGCATTTTGGACACCAAGGTGCGGTCATTCAACCCAAGTAGTTTGGCCGCACCATGCGGTCCGGTAACCCGCCAGTTGGTTTTTTGCAAAGCTTTCAGAATGTGCTTCCTTTGCATGTCTTCAAAGCTGAGAAAAGCCCCTGCGCTATGATCTTCATCGGTGTAAACGACTTCATTTTGTCGTGCAAAACTGGCCCTTATGTTGAGTACTTTACCAGCAGTGAGTACTACTGCCCGTTCGACAATATTTTCAAGTTCCCTGACATTGCCTGGAAAATCATACTGTTCCAGCAATTTTAGATCTGCAGGTGAAATTTCCGTGATCTTTTTTCCAGATCGATCTCCATATTTTTTTACAAAATGCCTGACAAGCAGCGGTATATCTTCCTTGCGCTCTCGCAAAGGCATATTCTTGATGGGAAATACATTGAGGCGATAGTAGAGGTCTTCCCGGAAAAGGCCTTCTTTGACCATTTTCTCCAGGTTTTTATTGGTAGCGGCTACTACGCGCACGTTCACATGTATGGTTTTTTCACCGCCAACCCGCTCAAACTCTCCTTCTTGTAAAACCCGCAGCAATTTAGATTGCAGGTCAAGTGGCATTTCGCCTATTTCATCCAGAAACAGGGTACCGCCGTCGGCCATTTCGAAACGGCCCTTTTTTTGGTGGATAGCGCCTGTGAATGCGCCTTTTTCGTGACCAAACAGCTCGCTCTCAATGAGGTGCTCAGGCAAAGCCGCACAATTCACTTTCACCATCACTTTCTTTTCCCGGGCGCTGAGCGAATGGATGGCGCGAGCAAGGAGTTCTTTTCCCGTACCCGTTTCGCCCAATATGAGCACAGTCGTGTCTGAATCGGCTACTAATACGATTTGCTGCAAAAGCTGACGATAGACTTTGTTGGATGTGATGATATCATTGAAGTTGAATTCAGCGCCTATTTCTTCTCTTAGTAGTACATTGTCTTTGTCCAATTGTTGGGACAGGTGCTCAATTTGTTCGAATGCCTGCTTCAACGCTTTTTCCTGTTTTTTGCGCATGCTGATGTCTCTGCCGATAATGCCTATGAAAGCATTTTTATGATGCTCAATGTGCTGGATGCTAAGCTCTATCGGAATTTCTCTATTGTTTTTGTCCAAGAAGAGCATTTCCTTTAGAGAAGAATCCTCATGAAGGTCATTGCTTGTTGCCATTTCCGGGCAAATGATGCTAAGCGGTTTGTTCAATAAGGATCGAGGATTGTATTTTAAAAGCCGACAGGCGGCAGGATTGACAAACTTTATTTTTTTTTCTTCATCTGTCCAAATAATCAGAGCTGTTGTTGTTTCAAAAGTTTTCTGAGCAAGCATCAATTGCTCATCTCGTTTTTGCTTACCCCTCCAGTCGCGCATAAAAATACAATCCAGTTCCCTGCCTTGATAATTAACATAGTTCAGGCTACAATACACAGGGATTTTTGTGCCATCTTTCAACACAAGATCCGATTCAATTTCAATTTGTTTTTCCTCGCGCAATTTTTGCCAAAGCATCGCGCGCTTTTCGGGGGCATTTGGGCTATCGTATAATTGATAGACACTCATCTCTCTAACTTCCGCTTCGGAGTAGCCCGTTTTTTTGCAAAAAGCCTGATTGAAATTGATGATATTTCCATCTGCATCTACCCAGAGCACCATCTCGCCAGCATTATTTAGTGCAAACTGCATCAAGCGCAGTTCTTCTTCTTCTTTATGGCGTTCTGAATAATCGCGAGTAAAGACGCAATTGAATTCTTGGTCTTTAAATTTGATGTAATTGAGGGTGGATACTGCCGGGAAAGTTTTGCCGCTTTTGGTTGTCAATTCGATTTGGTATTCCATATACTTTTTTCGTCTCAGCTCTTCCCACATCGTTTCTCTAGCCACATTGGTAAAAGCAGGAGCCAAATCGATTGAAGTGAGCTTCATCAATTCTTGTCGAGTATAACCTAATCGTTCACAAACGGCATGGTTTACATAAAAGAAAGAGCCATCCGGGCGAACCCAAAAGATCATCTCATTGGCATTATCAATGGTAAACTGGCTCAGGTATAGATCTTCCGTTTTGGCTTCAAAATCAGAGATATCTTTCACCGCCCCGAAGAGTTTCAGCGCTTGTCCAGTATCCGAGCGCTGGGGCATCCCGTTGATGACATAACGACCAAAAGTACTTTCTCCTTGTCGGCCTATCACCTCTTGTTCAAAAGAATCATTAGACGTCAGGCTATTGCGAAAACGCTGGATGAGCTCCTGTGTTTGCGCTTTTCCCAAACGGGGCAAAAGCATTTTGAGCAGATCTTTCTTTTTGAAAGTCAGTAAGTTGCCCTCGAGATCCAACCATTTGAGGCACTGTCCGGTAAGCGTAAATTCCCTTTTTACCGCATCGTATTCCCAACCGCCCACTTTACCCAATCCGGCCATTACTTCCAGAATGTCGATTAAACGATTAGAATCCATCAAATTTTCCACCACCACCATGGCCCATTCATGATCGGGGCCCACTATCATTAGGGCATCCATGCGAACGGGTATGAGCAAGCCATCTCGCGTAATGAATTCTGCTTCTACCTGATATTCTCTTTTTTGGCAAAGAATGCCCCAGGTTTTTTTCCAAGAAAAAAGATTGATAAAAGGATTGATTTCGAAAAAGACCATTTCCAGCAGTTCTTCTTTGCTGTAGCCCAGGTCTTCGCAAATTTTGCGGTTGGCACCTAATATCTTGCCATCTGCATTAAGCCATAACGTACCATTGCGAAAGAGTTCGAAACCTTTCTGATAAGAGGACATGGCACGTGAAAATGCTTCTCTAACATGCGGCATAGAGGGTTGGATAATGAATTGATTAAAGCTGGCAAATATAAATTGCAGGAGGCTCGCCTTTCCAGTTCAACAACTAGAACGAATAATAGTTGCAAAAAATTCTATGCCTTTCTTATTGATTTATTATTCCTTTTTTTCCAATTTGCCCAGAGTTTAGGATGGTTTCATTGTAGTTTTTTAGCTCAACAACTTGGGTAGGTAGGTAGAAGCCGGCTTTGATCAGGGCATTAACGGCGTGAACGATGGCTTGGCTTTTTACGATCAGTCCATTGGTGTTTTTATCAAAAGTATTGATCCAATAATACACTTTTATATTCACGGTGCTATTTCCCAGGTTGTCGATCACGACAGTAGGTACTTTTTCTTCCCATAAAATGCCCTTTACCTGATGTAGTGCTTTCGTGATGACTTCTACAGCCAAAGGCAAATCGGAATCATAATCGATGCCAATGGAAAAATCTGAGCGCAAATAGCCATCAATGGTGTAGTTGAAAAGCGGGGTTTTTAACAACAAACCATTGGGTATGTAAACATCTTTGCCATCAAAGGTTTTTACCAGGGTATCTCTGAGCGATAGCCTTTCAATTTTACCAACTACATTGCCACTTTCTATCACATCTCCGATTCGAAATGGCCTATTGAAGGCCATAATGATTCCAGCCAAAAAATTTTCTCCAATGTCTTTAAATGCAAAACCTATGATAAAAGCGGAAATACCCGCACCTGCTAATATACTGGCTGCCGCATCGCCCAAGCCTATGATGCGCAGCGCGATGAGAAACCCTATGATGCTGATTACAATCTTGACAATTTTAGACAAAAAATCTGCCAGCAAAGGGTCGTCCATGCGGCGTTTTAGTAATTTAAGGCTGAACCTACCGATTGTGTTGGCTACAAACCAAGCCATAACCAGTAAAAAAAGGGCTAACACCAGCTTAGGAAACAGGCTTACAAAAAGATTGTAATAGTTGTCCAACTCGTCTAGTAGGTCGTTCAGGAAGTTTTGCATTCAAAATAAGTTTAGTGCTTTGATAGGTCGGGCAACAACCTTTTTCGCTCGATTTATCGAGCAAGATAGGGCTTAAACGTTATTTTCCGCAGCGTACTCGGAGCTTTGTTGATATATTTTCAACAAACTAATAGCAGTATTGACAATAGACAGCCAAAAATTCATTTTGTTTTCTGTCGGCATTTCAGGGTTAACGTTTTTATGGTTGAGGTACTGCTTGGCCAGATAACCCAACCCGGCGGTCAATCCAATAGGCAGCGCTATCTTAGTGATCAATTCATTCCTCAGCCTTCGCTGCCCTACGTGTACAGACTTTTCCAATCCGGCCTGAGCCAGTGAAATTTTGATCAGGGACAAAGCTTTAGCCTCGCGCAATTCCTGCAAACTATTGATTGGATCTTTCTTTTCTTTCATTGTATAAATTTTCAATGATTATTCCTACGATAGGCCCAGTAATAAGGCGATGCCTGCTCGCAAAAAGAATGACCAATAAGATTAAATAAATGACTGCAACCAATGCATACCCCAAAGGGTAGGAATCAAGCAATTCTGCAAAGTAGGCTCCCAGTGCGATGCCTGAGAAAATAAAAACCAATGCCATCAAACTCAATACAATAAACCCAGTGACCAGAGAGGAGCCCAATAAAGAAATACGCTCTACCAGGCTGAGTTTGTGGTACTCAATTTGTTGTTCCAAATATGCTTTGGAGTAGCCCAGCACTTGTCCGAGAGCTTCGAGGGTATCATCCAGGTGTTCTTCTTTTTCCATTCTGTTTGTATTCGTATGAAATGGAACGCCACAGATTATACGATCGCAGAATCTGTGGCGTGGGGTGAATCAATGTCCGGTTTTATTTGGTTGCAAGGGAAGCCGCGCCGTTTTCAACAGTGGCTTTAGCCTTATCCATGCCTTTTTTAAGGCTTGAGCGAGCTGAGTCCACCATCTCTTCGGCACCATCAGCTGTGTGGTCGATGGCTTGGTGTGCCCGGTTAGTCAGGTTATTGATCCATTCACCTCCTTTTTCTACCATAGTGGAAACTCCGGATGATACCCTGTTGGCATTCTCTTGTACATAGGTACTGGCTTGATGGCCATATTCTGTGGCTTTTTCAGAAACAGTTTGACGAAATGCACGTCCCTGTTTTGAATTCAGCCAAAAGCCTACAGCCGCACCTGCAATTATTCCTAAGCCGAACATTCTGCTTTTTACATTACTCATGGTAAGGATGATTTTGGTTTATTTAATTTTTAATCAATTCTATTAATAGAACGGAATAACATAAACGCTGTTCGGTATGAAAAAAAAATAATAAAAAAAATTTCAACTGTCTTTAAAGTAATTCAGAATGCGGTATCGGTTCTCATTGTATTTTTTCTCAAATACCGCTTCGTTTTTATAAAGATTTTCGCTCAATAATTCGCTCACGGGCTTTAATGCCTCAATGTGCATGAAAACAATGCGTATGATTGCAATGACGGGCAAGGCCAAAATCAAGCCGGCTATGCCCCACACGGCACCGCCCACAAGTAGTGCCAGAATGGCGGCAAAAGGATTGATCTTAACGCTGTTGCCTACAATTTTCGGCGTAATAAAATTGCCTTCAATAGATTGGATGGACGTGTAAAGTATAACGACCGATACAGGTTGCCACCAAGAGTCGGCTGTAGCCAATGAATAGAGAAAAGGGAATAAACCGCCCAGGGTTGTCCCTACATAAGGAATGATAGCTAAAAAAGCGCCCAAAAACCCCCAGAATAAAGCATAATCCACACCAATGATCCACAGACCTAAACTATTCAAACCACCCAGGATCAAAATGACCACCAACAGACCATATAAATACTTCTGGCTGATCCGGCGAATTTGGGTGATGGCGAGATCGGCTCTACGCCTGGCGAAATCGTCGAATTGATAAAGGGCATAGTTTTTTAGAGAGGTGCGGTATAGCATCCAGAAAAACGTAAATATTATCGTCAACAATAAACCTGCTATAACACTTGAAAGCGAACTAAGGCTTTCTGGCAAAAAGTCGCTCATCCCTCCCGATAAGTTTTCAGTCAACCAGCTTTGAATCGCTTCTTCGCGCTGCCCTAATTGTCCTCCCAGCCAATGAACCAACTGATAAATACCACTATCTATTTTATCTCTCACATTGGGCATATCGTTGATAACACGAACAATCTGATAGGCGAACAAGCTGGTAATGCCCAGTACTGGCACCAGGATGGTCAGAAAGGAAAGCAGGATGGCAGATACCCTATTTTGGGTCGCCGTTTCGAAAAAATTGCTTAGTGGGATAAGCATGGCTGCAAAAAAAGCACCAAACATAAGTGGCACTAATATGCTTTTACTTACAATTAGAATGTAAGTACCCAAGGTGAGCGCAATGAGAAAATGGGCTAATTTTTGAACACTCAAAGCATAATTTTTCATAATCAGGGTGGTGTTGGGTGTAACTAAAAACGCACCCGGTAAGGTACCAAGTGCGTTGCTTTAATTGCTTTTTTGGGTGATGTTTTTCCATAAGGGTAATGCCAATATATCTTATGGAGTTATTAATTATGCCTTCCGAAGGACTCCTGCCAATAAAGACACGATCAGCAACACCAAAAATACCCAAAAGACAACTTTGGCAATGGCTGCTGCACCAGCAGCGATTCCACCAAATCCCAGTAAAGCAGCGACAATTGCTATAATAAAGAAAATTAGCGCATAACGTAACATGACTGTATGTTTTTGTGATGAAAAATCTTTATTATTAAAACCCGGCCTCCAATACCGATGTTCGGTCAGCAGTAAATATTATTTTTTTTATTTTTTTTTGAAATGCCGAACACGCACCTACCCCGAGCAGTTTTAGAGAAACACTTCAAAATCGATCAAAATGAAAGACTTACTTTGGCTTATAGCAATCATTCTTTTCGTAGGCTGGCTACTTGGTTATCAAGGCTGTGGCGCCGCAATGGGAGATTTTATCCATATCTTATTGGTATTGGCAATAGTCGCTGTTTTAATACGGCTTATAGCCGGTAAGAGGCTTTAGCCATCTCTTCTACAGCTATTCTGTTCACGCAGATAGTACAAGGTATTATTTTTATTACATTTTAATGAATGGATTGGGAGTAGTGCTTAATCCATCAGGCTAACTATTAAAATAATAAAACACCATGAAAAAGCTTTTGTTGTTTTCCTTCGCAATTTGCCACCTGTTTGGGTTGGATGCTCAGGTTTCTTCTCAAGGAAATTTTATGATGGGTTCTAAATTGGGTTTTTCCACTGCTCAATCAACCATTGAAGTGGATGGCTCCAATACACAGGGTACCCGCGCTATGCAACTCAACATTTCACCTACAATTGGCTACTTTATATTGGATCACTGGGCTTTAGGTATCGGAATGGACTATGCTTTTAGTAAAGTTCGCGAGCCCAACGATGGTACCAATGGCGGTGAAACTTCTTTTGATAGCGATTTGCTGTTTGGACCTTTTACCAGAGCTTATCTTCCTGTAGGCGAAGACAAAGCCTTCTTTTTAGAAGCTACTTTTGGCTTCGGCAGTGCGCAAAACGAATTAGAAATAAACGGCATCAACCAAACCACTGCAAACAACGTACTCGTGGTGAGCTTTGGCCCTGGTTTTACCATTTTCTCTAACGACGCTATTGGTATAGAGGCCATGGCTAAATACAATTGGGCCAGAAGTAGTGCTAACATCCAACTAGATGGCGTTAGCAACGTAATTAAGACCTATACCAACGCAGTGGACATTTCTATCGGTTTTCAGTTTTATTTCAGCCGCGTAGTTCCCAGTACGGGAGGAATAGGTACTACCAATCAGGGTACAAACTTTTTCTGATCGTGCAGTGAAGCGTCTAAATTATAGGTTTTTAGGGGTATTTGAATGCCTGGAGAAAAAAAGTTTTCCCAGGCATTTTTTATACATTCTTGTTTAGTAAGCAGTGTTTTCTGGTTTTTTGCCTTTAGAAAAAGACTAGCTGAAGCGGCCATTCGAAGTGCTTTATGCTGGTCTTATTTCAAATCGCAAGAACTGCCAGAGAATCATTTTATCATGACAATTTGCCCAGCCTGCGTTGCCAAAAATCGCATTCTGGCCATCTCCGCTCCAGCGCATACCAATAAGCTCTATGCTGCCGATAGCCTTCGTAGCGTTGCCTAATCCTATCAGAAAAATTATCTGAATAGGTCGCATCCTTTTGGAAAAAAGCCGCCACCTTACCGGCAGCGAATAGCCCATCGGACAAGGCTTTATAAATGCCTTGTGCTGCAATGGGATCAAAGCTGGAAGCCGCATCGCCAACAGCCATCCAATCCTCTCCTGTGATGGTATCCAAAATGCCGGAAAAAACGGGCCAGGTGTAATATTGCGGCGCTTGTAAATGCAGTTTTTGCAACGTAGGACCGATGAAAGAGGTATCGGCAAGCGCTTGCTCAAAGCCCTGAAAATTACCCGCCCTTAGCAATGGCTGTTGTGCTGTATCGGTCACCAACATGCTGACCACGCGCTCATCTGGCAACAAGGCATTATACCACCATCCATCTGGGCTGGCCTCCAATTGCACTTGCCTAGTCATGTTGCCCCCTGAAAGTTGTGCGAAGCGAACCACCGCTACCAACTGGTCTTCTATCGTTTTGCTAAAACCCAAAGCCCTGGCAAATCGCGCTTGAGCACCCGTCGCGTCAATAACAAAGCGAGCTTGCAAACGGTGAACCGATTTGTCCACCGCCTGTAAAAATTGCAAGGTGTAGCCATCAACTTCGGGGCTTATTTTCTGAGCATCCGAAAAACGCAAAGACCAAGCCACCTGAGCGCCCAAATGGGTAGCTTGGTCCGCGAGCATTTGGTCAAAAGCCTTTCGGTTCAAGCGCCAGGAAGGGCCTAGTGGGTTGACGATAAAATCGTTATAGCCCACCTGAGGATGTCCCCAAACCGAGGCATAACCTGGGCAGGTCGAGTGTCCGCCCTGATAAAAGGCTTTGTCCAAACCCAATTGTCGCAACAGCAAAATGGTATCGGGCGGGCAGCTTTCGCCGATGCGCTCCTGGCCTTTGGCCTGGCCTTCTGCTACAAGTACAGAAACCGGCGCTTTCATGCGGATGGCTATAGCCGCCGCTAAACCGGCTGGCCCCCCGCCCAATACCACCACATCGTATTTCGACTCTAACTTCAAAAATCAGTGTTTTGACTTTTTATGTTTGGGATTGGCGTTGAACGGCCAAAGCGGAACTGGGTCGGTGGCGTCGCCTGGCTGGGTCAATTGGCTTTGTACTTCCAAATACAGATCAGGGGCAAATTTTTTGCCTGGGAGGTCTATATTGGTGCCTTGTATAATAAAGCCAATCTTGTCCCAACCCTTTACCGCATCCAAGGGATCTTGAAAAGTAGCCGCGGAAGCCGGATTGATAGCGTAAGTGCCGGGGCCACGGATAGACCACTTTTGTTGAGGCAGCACATTATTGAACACTTCTTCCGCTACATACACGGCATCGGGACGTTGGGATGGCCAGGACCAGTACAAGGTAGAAGCCGCGCCATTGCTTTCGTTCACGCCGTTGGTATTGATGAGGGTTTGGTGGATGGAACAAGAGTTGTAATCCGTTTGCCAGGGGATGGCCATGAATTTGGAAACATCGCCCGGTTGCAGGCCATCGTTCATGTTGTGCAACGGAATCCAGCCGCTGCTCAGGAAAGGCTGGTCTTTGGTCGCTTTGGCATAATCCAGGGGATAATGCTTGATGCGGAATGGCCCTGCGCCTGAAGTGCGCCAATCTTGCAGGTATATATCGGTGCAGCGCAGGGTGTAGCTGACTTCGATACCCGGCACATAACGGCCGCCCAGACAATTGGCCAGTGAGGCGATGTCCAGCAGTTCGCCGGGGCCTAAAGGCTTAGGCTGGCCTTTTTGGAATTGGTTTTTGCTCCACTGCTCCAGAAAAAAATACTGGGTTTTGGTGACCGTCAAAAAAGAAGTGCCGGCTTGCCCCAGGGATAGGGGCATCAGCGGAGCGCCAATATTGGTCTGGTCTTCGTTGGGGTTGCGCAAAAAATTGAGCGCAGCCATGATGGTCTTATCGGGATCGTCATTTTCGCTGATGGAGGCAACGGCATGATGTGCCCTAAGCGCCATTTCCGGCAGGTTGGCCGTCCACCTTTGCAGGGTACTGGCGATAAAAACGGGCTGTACATCTTGAGCAAAGTTGGGTAGGTAGTCGGGATTGTAGGTATCGCTGGCTGCATCGTACAACTCTGGTTGCAAGGCCATATCTCGCACCCAGGTATCATATACATCGTCCCAAACCGAAACTACGTTGCGAATTTGTGGGGCATAGCCCGGATCGCCGCAAATGACCCAAGCGCCAAAGGCCGATTCGTAAGAGTCATCGTCCATTTTTAATACTAGGGAAACAGGGCCGTCTGCAGCCGAGTCGTACCAGCCAACGTTGTTCAAGTCGCCTGTCATTTGAATGGGAACGCCGTATTCGTCGTACTGACCTACGGCATTGCCTGTACTGGGCAGCACGAGGAGGCGGCCTTTGTCATCGGTCAAAATAGCACCCAGGGTATCGAGGGGGCCGTTAGGCTCGAAAAGTTCGTCGTTGGCATCGGCTGGAAAGTTAACCGGATAATTGGGCAGCGGAACGATGGTGCCATCTGATTGCAAACAGGATGGCGTGGTGCAGTCGTTGAAATCGGCCTTGCTTTTTGCGGAAGCGGAAATGGCACGTGGGCCAGCATCGATCATCAACTGGTTTAGGCGTGAGGCTGAATTGATGTCGCCGTGGGTTTCCGGGTTGCGGAGTTGGGGTACTTGGCCATTGGCGTATGCATTGATGCCTAGGTTGTTGACCACGTTATAGGCAGCCGCTTTTTTATTGGCCAAATGCGCCGACCAAAGCAGATCAGTCACGGTGCGTCCATCTGGCAATTTGGTGCCAATGGTGACCTCCAATCCGTCGCCCTCCGGGTAAGTCAGGGCCTTGCCAAATTCGTAAGCATAAACCCGAAAACGAGCGGCTTGTTTTTTCAAATTGCCTTGGGCGTCGCGCAGGTCGCTGCTGGTGATGCATTCATTTTCCGTACCTGCTTTGATGGGCAGACCTCCAGTAGTAGCGCTGTCTTCCTGGGGGAGCCCGGCGCTGGTTTCTGGTGAAAGGACATATTCTTCGCTGGTGCCGAAGCGGGCAAAATTGATGGTAGGATGTACCCGAAATACTATCTGATGTTTCATGATGTCTCTTTTTTGAAAAGGATGTTGAGAGAAGGTTAGCTGAATTTTGGCGTGACGCCGTTCATCCAACAATTGCGAATGGCACCGCCTACGCTGGCCATGATGACAAAGAAATCCTGTGGGTTTTCACCGCTGAACAGGCCTTTTAGCGCGCCACGCAGGGCGGTAAACTGCTCGATCAAGATGGCTTCCAGTTTTTTGTCTTGTTCGCTGTATGCCGATACGGGTTTGGCGGTGTAGGTTTCCGGTAGCTTGTCGGCATTTTTGATTTGTAGGAATTTTTCAAAATGATCCTGGTCGGGCGCTACGTCGTCGGCGGTATTTTGGAACACAGGCACTACCTTTTGATCTTTGGCCGACATCCCTTCGCCTTGATCGGTGATGAGGTTGATGAGCAAATCGACCTGGTCGAAGCCCCTATCGCCAGACTCTGTGATGGCCATGGCGGGCATATTCCGGTAGTAGGCGGCAAAAAAATCGGCCTGTCTTACGCCACCTTTGAGGTATTGTGTGAGTTGGGAGGCGCCGTAGCGCAGGGCTTCGTAAAAGGCGCCAATGCTGCCGTATTCCTCTATCTGGCTGAACAGTTCGATTTTTTCATTGGTCTCGTATTCCGGTATTTCGATCAGGCACATGGCGTTGACGTGTTCCAAGTCAAGCGGGCCTATTTCTGCCGTGTAGGGCAGGTAGGGTTTGATCTTTTCCGGATTGTCCAGGCTGAAATCGAGGTGCGGAATGGTGGTGCCTTCATAGACCGGTGCTTCAAAGGTAGGCGATAGGCCATAAGCGTTGGCGATGTTGGCTGCCGATTGCAGGTGCAGCATTTCCTGATTGACAACTGTTCGAATGAGTTGGTAGGGCGCGCTGGTTTTGTCCTTGATGGAATACATGGCAGACATGTAAAAAGGGATGGTCCAAAATTCCAGATCGACAGCGCCTTGCAAATGGGTATGCAGATGCCCGATGTCCCAGGTTTCAAGTGTTAGTTTCATCAATTATTGTTTTAGGTGTATGGATACTGTGGGTCGAATAACTTACGGGACGGGGTGAAGGTAGAAAGAAATTTGCAGATTGCTAGGCGTTTTTAGGGAGATGCTAAAAAATTTGGATGACAAATTTCGTTTTAAGCTTTCCCCTCACTCCTGCTCCGTGCGTTGCCCCCGCAGACGGCGCATGGCATACTGCACGATCAGCATCACCAGCAATCCGATGGCATAAGCACTAACGAACATCAGCCATTCGTAATTGTCTTTTTTCAGCGCCTCGCGTTTGCCGATGACGCCCCAGAGGTTAACAAGTCCTCGTTTGACAAAGAATCTGGAAACCAGGTTGGAGGCCATCAATCCAGCTAGGTAACCGACGGCCAGATTGAGCGCTTCTTGCGTCAGAAAATTAGTGAGTTGTTTCATGGTAGATGATGGTAAAATGTTATAAAATATTACTTTTTGTCACTTCACCTAGCCCACCCACAACACCAAGCCCTTCAAATACGCCCCCTCCGGATGAAAAATATTAACCGGATGGTCGGCGGGCTGGCTGAGGCGGTGCAATACCCGAATAGGGCGTCCTACTTCCAGCGCTGCGGCTACGATGGTGTGGTAAAAGAGGGCTTCGTCCACCACCTGGGAGCAAGAAAACGTAAACAAGATGCCGCCGGGCTTGATTTTTTCTAAGGCCAGCGCATTGAGGCGCTTGTAACCCTGTACTGCCTGGTGGCGCTTGGCCAGACTTTTGGCAAAAGCTGGCGGATCTACGACCATCACATCATACGTAGCAGTTGTATGGCGCAAGAAGTGGAGTACATCATCGCAAATGGCCTCGTGTCGGGTAATGAAATGGTTCAATAAAACATTTTCTTCGGCCAGTGTGATGGCCTTGCGAGAGGCGTCCACCGAGTGGACTTCGGCAGCACCCGCTTGTAGGGCATAAACGGAAAAACCGCCCGTGTAACAAAAACTGTTGAGCACTATTTTACCGGCCACATAATGAGTGAGTAAGCGGCGGTTTTCGCGCTGATCGAGGAAAAAACCCGTTTTTTGGCCACCTTCCCAGTCTATTTTAAACAAATGTCCGTACTCTTTGACGGTAGTTGGATGAGCTTCGCCGAACAAGTAGCTGTTTTGATAGGAATCGGCCACCTGAGTTGGAAGCGTCTCCGCACTTTTGTCATAGATGGCTTGCAGGCTTTCGCCAAATGCCTGTTGCAAAGCACGGGTTATAAAATCCAAGCTGCGCTGCATGCCAATTGAATGGCATTGCACAACAGCCGTATGGTCATAAATATCAATGATTAAACCGGGCAATCCATCGCCTTCGCCGTGGATGAGGCGGAAGCAATTGGTCTGTTCTTGGCCACTAAGACCCAATTGTCGGCGGACTTCCAGCGCCTCCACCATTTTTTGATTCCAAAACGCCTGATCCAGCGGGCTTTCCCGAAAGGAGAGGATGCGCACCGCAATGCTGCTGCCACTTTGGTAATGCCCGCTGGCCAGGAAGCCGCCCTTTTCCCCATAAAGGGCTACCGTGTCTCCATCTTCCAGGGAGCTATCCTGCTGTTTGATGGCACCCGAAAAGACCCAGGGATGAAAGCGCCGCAAGCTGCTTTCCTTTTTCTGGTGGATGATAATGGATTTCATGCGGCAATATTACGAAAGTTCGAACGCCACCTTTAGCACATCGTCAAAATAATCGGCGTAGTGGACGGAAATGCCTGTTTTGATATGATCCGGTAAGTCTTCAAAGTCGCGGCGGTTGTCTTCTGGCAAGATCAGGTTGTGGATGCCTACGCGCCGGGCAGCAATGGTTTTTTCTTTCACCCCGCCAATAGGCAATACTTTTCCCGTAAGGGTCAACTCGCCTGTCATAGCCAGGTCTGACCGGATAGGGCGATTAGTGGCCAGGGAGTACAAGGCCAAGGCCATCGTGATGCCTGCTGATGGGCCATCCTTGGGTGTTGCTCCGGCAGGTACGTGTAGGTGTACCAAGTGTTCATCAAAGTAATGACTGTGTGTTTCCTCGCTCGAAAGTATGGAACGGACATAGCTGTAAGCAATTTCAGAAGACTCGCGCATCACTTCGCCCAATTGCCCCGTTTGCTTGAAACCGCCCGACTTACCCTTGATGCCGGTGGCCTCAATGTATAGTGTAGCCCCACCCATCGAGGTGTAAGCCAAGCCCAAGGCTACGCCGGAGATGGCTTTGTTGTACAACCTTTCCGTATGGAAAAAAGGCTTGCCCAATAACTTGCCGATATCTTCTTTTTCGATGACAAACTGGAAATCCTCCTTTTCGGCCAGGCGCAGCGTTGCTTTGCGGATGATTTTTTTGATCTGTTGCTCGAGTTGGCGCACCCCGGCTTCCCGGGCATACTGATCGGCTATAGTGGCCAGTGCTTCATCGGTGATTTGTATTTCATCCGGCTCAAAACCGTGCTCGTGCAACTGCTTGGGCACGAGGTATTGTTTGGCAATCTGCACTTTTTCTTCCAGCACATAGCCCGCCAGACGAATCACCTCCATCCGGTCGAGCAATGGGCCAGGGATGGTGTCCAGTTGGTTGGCTGTCGTGATGAACAGCACGTTGGATAAATCGTAGGGAATATCCAGGTAATGATCGAGGAAGCTGGCGTTTTGCTCAGGGTCGAGCACTTCCAGCAGGGCAGAGGCCGGGTCGCCCCGATAGCTGGCGCCTATTTTGTCGATTTCATCCAGCATAATGACCGGATTGGATACGCCGGTACGCTGCAAAGCCTGAATCATTTTGCCCGGCATAGCGCCGATGTAGGTGCGGCGGTGGCCTTTTATCTCGGCTTCGTCGCGCATGCCGCCTACGGAAAAACGAAAAAAATCGCGCCCCAGGGCGTGAGCTACCGATTTGCCGATGGAGGTTTTGCCTACACCTGGAGGGCCGACCAGGCATATAATGGAGCCGCTCACTTTTTTGCGCTTGATGACAGTGCTCAGAAATTCCAGAATTCGGTCTTTTACCTCTTCGAGGCCATAGTGATCCGCATCTAAAACGGCGCGGGCACTTTTGATGTCGTCTTTGTCTTCTGAAAATAAGCCCCAGGGCAAATCGGCAATGTGCTCTAAATAAGTGCGGGTAACATTGAATTCGGGCGATTGCGCATTCAGAGTGCGCAGCTTGTCCAATTCCTGGCGAACCACTTTTTGGGCGGTTTCATTAAGCTCCTTATCGGCCAGCTTTTTCTCAATTTTTTCGATTTCAGATTCGCTTTCTTCTTTTTCCATGCCCAGCTCTTTCTTGATGGCTTTGAGCTGTTCGCGCAGAAAAAACTCCTTCTGCTGTTTATTGACTTTTTCGTCTATTTGTTGGTTGATGCGCTTTTGGATTTGGGCGATTTCCATCTCTTCCTTGATGAGCAACAGCAGATTTTGCGCCCTTTCCGATAAGTCGAAGGTCTCGAGCAGCGCTTGCAAACGATCCGCCTCTGCGGATAGCAGGTTGCTGATCACATCCATGGTCAGGCCCGGCTGGTCGTAGTTGAGCTGCCCTACCACCATATTGACTTGCTCTTGGAACAAAGGGTTGAGCTTGAGCAACGTTTTGATTTCCGAACTGATGGCCATCATGTAGGCTTTCAGGTCTTGGTCGGGTTTGGATTTTGGGTTGTTGACGTAGTTGACCTCCCAACGCAAACTGGGCTTCACCAGCAGCAGGCGTTTCTTCTGAATACGGGTTAGACCCCGCCCTAGCACCTGTACCATTTCGGCATTGACAAAGTTGGCGCGCAATATCTGGAATACAATTCCGGTGTCGTACAATTCCGAGGCGGTATAGTCTTCTTCATCGAGTTGCTGCGCCAGAACAAGTCCGATATAGCCATTTTCTTCCTCAATGGCTTTCTTGATGACCTTGACCTTCTCCTTGCCGGAAAAATGGATGGGGATGGGGATACCTGGAAAAACAGGCCTTTGCACCAGTGGTAATATACTCAGGTTTTGCGGAAGCGCGGTTTCAACTACCTGCAATTGGCTGTTATTTTCCACTTGCGTTTCTACGGCTGCATTTTCAATTTCATTCATGCTATCTGTCATGGTGTATTTTTGATGATCTTATGGGATCAGGTTTTACAAAGGCGCAAGAGTGATGCCAGTTCCGAGAATCGGTAAAAATGGCAGGATTGGGGGATGGGAGGCTGAAATAATGGCAGGGTTTAGCTAGGCTAAAGCTGGGTGTAGTTTTCCTGCCCCCGCCTTCTCCCGCGCTTTTCGCGGGATCATTCGGGCAAGCGGCTCAGACGGGTAGTTTCAAGCTGCGCCACGACGAAGGCGTGGTTTATAACTGACCTGTCCGAAAACGAAGGTGGTGCTCAATTAACCTAAGAGTACCTCGGATTGTAAATGATTGGTGGCAGTGCTTTTTCTTTGGGGGGCTTTTGGCTCATTCGCTTTTTACCAACTGGGAACAGAATTTTAAAATAGGTGCCCATGATATGGCCGCTGGGCTGTAAAATTACCTGAAAATCATTTTCAGTGATGGTTGCAGTGCCAAGGGCATCTAAATTGTACCGAAAAAAAGTGCCAAGTTCATAGGCCATTTTGAAACGCGAGCCTTTCATTTTTTGCCCAAAGCTGCGGCGAATACCGATTTCTGGCCGGATAAATGGATACCACTGCTGTTCGCCTTGTATGGTCACGCTATAGGTATCGAAAACATCCACCAGCGTTCCTCGATAACCTAATTGGACACCGCCTGATAAACGAATAAAGTTTTCATGTCCTAGGCTTTTTGATTGGTGGTAACTGATTCCCGAAGTGATTAGCGGAGAAGCAAAATCGAGTATGTAGCTATCCGTACGCCCTTTATTAGTCAGGGCATAACCCGTTATACCTAAGCCAGCTTCGACGATCCAATGTTGATGAACCCTATTAGAAAACAATACCGCAATGCCACCAGAAGGATAAAATGTCCCTTTCCAGCGGTTTTGTACGCGGTCAAAATTTGGAAATGAATGGCCTACATCTACTGCTATGCCGATGGCATATTGATTGATTTTGGAAAGTGATTGCGCCCAAAGCTCCATGTGGGTTTGCAGCAATAGGCATGAGCATAGGACGAACGTTTTCATGCTTAGGCAATTATTTTCTATCATTACTAGTGTGCAAAAAATTACTTCCCGATTTATCAAAGTCCTTACCCTAGCGAACACACTTAAAATGAAACGTTTAGCCCGCCAGGGTAAGGACAAAATCGGGAAGTAAATTTTTCTGCGTTATAAATAGAAATGTCTCAAAAGCTTTTTTATTTCATCTTATCCTACCTGCCCTGCAATAGACTGACAAAAGTCATCAACCGATGTGATGCTCTTCACAAAATCCATGCACGCCTGCTCCTAATTTTGTGTCGTTAATTGATCCTTCAACCAAAAAATATTGTATTCACATGAAAGTAGAACAAATCTATACCGGATGCCTAGCTGAGGCCGCTTATTACATAGAAAGCAATGGAGAAGCAGCTATCATTGACCCGCTGCGCGAAATAGAGCCTTATCTGGAAAGAGCAAAAGCGGATGGCGCTCAAATCAAGTACGTGCTAGAAACCCATTTCCATGCCGACTTTGTATCCGGTCACTTGGATTTGGCTAAGAAGACGGGCGCTGCCATCGTTTTTGGCCCTACCGCAAAGCCCAATTTTGACGCTTATGTTGCCAAAGACAATGAAGTGCTGCAAGTAGGTAAAGTGACCATCACCGTGTTACACACGCCAGGCCATACGATGGAAAGCGCTACTTTCTTGTTGCGCGATGAAAACGGAAAAGACTACGCCATCTTTACTGGCGATACCCTTTTCTTGGGCGATGTGGGTCGGCCGGACTTGGCCATCAAGCAAGGTGAAATCACCCGGGAAGATCTGGCTGGCTTTTTGTTTGATAGCCTCCGCAACAAGATTATGCCTTTAGCCGATGAGGTGATCGTTTATCCAGGCCACGGATCTGGTTCTGCTTGCGGCAAAAAAATGAGCAAGGATACCTGGGGCTATTTGGGCGACCAGAAAATGTTCAACTACGCCTTGCGGGCTAATATGACCAGAGAAGAATTTGTGAAGGAAGTAACTACGGGCTTGGTGGAGCCGCCACAGTATTTCCCCAAAAATGCGATGATGAATAAGATGGGCTACGAAAGTATCGATGTGGTTCGCGAAAGAGGCGTACAATCCCTCAGCGTACGGGCTTTTAAAGCTGCTTGGGAAGAAGAAGGCGCTATTGTGATCGATACCCGCCCGCAAACGGAATTTGTGAAGGGCTTTATTCCAGGCGCTATTTTCATTGGTATTGACAGCAGTTTTGCCCCCTGGGTAGGTGCTCTGATTACCGACTTGAAGCAGCCCATCCTTTTTGTTGCAGAAGCTGGCAGGGAATTAGAAATTGTGGATCGTCTGGCTCGCGTGGGATACGACAACCCAATCGGCTATTTGGAAGGTGGTTTTGAAAGCTGGAAAACAACTGGAGAAGAAATAGATACAGTGGAAGAAAACACTGCTGAGCAATTTGCTGCTTTTTATCAGCCTGAGCACCAGATTAAGCTGCTGGATGTACGTAAGGCGAGCGAATACAGCGCAGAACACATCAAGGGCGCTTCCAACTTTCCGCTCGATTTCATCAATCGCAATATGAATCAGTTGGATCGCAACCAAACATACTACTTGTACTGCGCCAGTGGATACCGCTCTGTAATAGCTGCTTCTATCCTGAAATCCCGCGGTTTTGGGGAAGTTGTCAACATTCCTGGGGGCCTAAAAGCACTATCAGAAACAGCGCTCCAGCGCACTGATTTTGTAGAACAGGTAACAGAACTTTAAGCACTTCTGGCACTAACTGATTACCCGAACACAAAGGCGTTGAATACATAGTGAGTCGGGAATAGTGCCAGATATTTGAATACTAGTCGCAATTCCAAGTCGATTTTCAAAGGTGGCCATGATTTATTGTGGGCACCTTTGGTATTTTTTACAAAAAAAACTATCTAAATTATAAAATATGAACATAGTTACATATAATTGCATTTTGTTTCAAGCCCTATACTCCGAATAAATAGCTGGAATTTACTCAAAATACGACATATATGAGCAATAATGGAGCATCCATACATTGGCCGGATACCCCGGCAGGTCGGCAAGTGCAAGCCAAATTGAATGAAGAACGCACCCTCGAAGCCCTCCACAAACTATTGGATCGGCTAGATGCCGTTGAAAAGGCGGTCGAAAATCTATCCTCTCTGATGCAACAAGGGCCGGGCTTGATGGCTATGGGCGCGGATATGTTGGACGAGGTTTACCAAAAGGCCGATGCCAGGGGCGTCAACATAGAAGAACGCCTGAAAGTAGCCTTGCATTTGGCAGAAAAGCTGACCGATCCATACCTGGCCGAGAAAATGGATAACCTGCTCAAACTGGCCAACCAATTGCCAGGTATGGTGGGCATGACCGCCGATATGCTGGATGAAGGCATGAAAAATGCCATAGCTGGCGGCGTTGATCCCCAAGCTTTGGCGCAGTTTGCCCTTAAAACAGGACAGGCATTATCCGAGGCACAAGCAGAAACTCCCGCACAAGTGGGCGGTATATTCGGCATGCTCCGATTGCTCAAAGATCCCGATCGACAAAGGGGCTTGGGTTTCCTGATGAATTTTGTCAAACGATTGGGCCAAAAAATCGGCTGAAATGCGAACGGCCTTTTCGCACACCTTTCTCTAACATCTAAACGTCTAACATCTAATAACTATTCCGATGACACACCACGAAGTACTGATAGTTGGCGGCGGCACAGCCGGATTGACCGTAGGCGCTATGCTGCTGAATAAGCCCAATGCTCCTGCCGTAAGTATTATTGACCCCAGTGAAAAACACTATTACCAGCCTATCTGGACGCTGGTCGGCGCTGGCGTATTCCCAAAAGAAATATCTGAGCGCAACCAGGCCGATTACATACCGGCTGGCGCCAATTGGATAAAAAATAAGGTAACCGCATTTGACCCCGACAATAATAGCTTAACGCTGGATAATGGCGATACCCATACCTACGATGTATTGGTGGTAGCTGCGGGCATTCAAATTGATTGGGGCAAAATACCTGGGCTGAAGGAAAGCGTGGGCAGGGCTGGAACGGGCGTGTGCAGCAATTATGACTACCATAGTGTAGAAAGCACATTTGAAAACATCAAATCACTCAAGCGCGGCACTGCCATTTTTACAGAGCCTAGTACGCCCATCAAGTGCGGCGGCGCTCCGCAAAAAATCACGTATCTGGCCTGCGACTACTGGCGGCGACACGGGGTGCGCAATCACATCGATGTGAAGTTTTGCAAAGGCGGCAAAGGCATTTTTGCAGTTAAAAAATACGCGGATGCCCTGTATAAAGTGATCGAGCGGAATAATATCAATACATACTGGGATCACAACTTGGTGGCGCTGCGTCCCGACAAAAAAGAAGCCGTGTTCCAGCACCTGGAGACCAACGAAGAAATCGTGATGAACTACGACATGATCCACGTCACGCCGCCGCAAAGCTCCCCGGATGTTATTAAAAACAGTCCCTTGGCCGCCGCTACCGGCTGGGTTGATGTGAATAAAGATACGACCCAACACGTCCGCTACCCCAACGTATTTTCACTGGGTGATTGCAGCAGTTTGCCCACCTCGAAAACAGGGGCGGCTATTCGCAAACAAGCACCTGTTACAACGGAAAACATCCTGGCTTACCTGGCTGGAGCCGCTTTGCCCAAAGCATACGATGGCTATACCTCTTGTCCATTGGTGACGGGTTATGGCAGCTTGATTCTGGCGGAATTTGACTACGACAAACAGCCCATGGAAAGCTTCCCCTTCAATCAGGCGGAAGAGCGTTATAGTATGTACGCCCTGAAGGCTTATGGTTTGCCGCAAATGTACTGGCACGGTATGTTAAAAGGCCGGGAATTTTAGCGTATAATGCCGTTTTGCAAACGGATTAGCAAAAAATGTAATTGGTTTTTGCTCCAAAAGTCCTATCTTGCCATCCCGTTATCGGAATGACCCAATATCGTATTGGGAACTTCTAATAGGGATCATAAGTTTTATCATCAAAAATTAAACTATGAAAAAACTTTTACTGACATTTTTGGGGTTTGCTTTATTTCAAAGTATCCAGGCTCAAACAACTTGTATGCCTGACGAAACCGTACCCGATACGGCCATTGTATCGCCGCTGCCTTATTCTGAAGTGCGTCCGGATGGTGGTATTCAGGATACAGCTTGCGTAGGCAGTGCTTATGAGTACGTTTTTACCTTCAATATCCCGGAGGTTTACACGACTGATTTTGGCGATATTCCGCTGTTATCTGTGGATGTAGCGCCTGAGGCAGGCATATCGAACCTGCCAGCATCTTTCGACTATGTTTGCAACCCGCCCAACTGTATTTTTCCTAAGGAAACAAAGGGTTGTATTGTTATTTATGGCACCGCTGAGGCCGGACAGGAAGGCCAATATGACTTGACGGTTTTTGCGACCGTCCGCACAGGTATCATTGACCCGGTACTGAGTGTACCTGCCGATTTGGAAGCAGGCAGCCACTATTACCTGTTTGTAAAGCCAGAGGGCTTTGAAAACTGCCAAATGTCCAGCACGCAGGAAAGCTTTGCCAGCAATTTCAGCATCCGCAACCAACCCAACCCATTCCGCGATTTCACCACCATCGTTTTGAATTCAAAAGTTTCCGGCGATTTTGATTTTGTGGTAACGGATCTTTTTGGAAAAGTGGTTTACCGGAGCCAGTATCAGGTATTACCCGGTGAGCAAAGCATCGAGTTCGACGGCAGTCGCTTGCCAGATGGTTTTTACCTTTATACTTTTAGCAATGGCCGGGAGGCGGTAACCCGCAAAATGGTCATTAGCAAGCGCTGATGTTAGTCGGCTATTTACGCTATTCTTCTGCAAACCCTATCTGAGATATACCCATCCCTAAAGCAATATATCATTTAACCGTCCTGTGTCATGCGGCACAGGACGGTATCTATTTTCTACCTTTTAAAATGATAGCGACATGAAAAACCTATTGCTTGGGTATCTTTTCTTTTTTTCCCTGTTGAGCTTACACACCAAAGCACAAAACGGCTGTCCTGGCTGCTTGGTAAATTTACCTACTGGCTTGGCCGCCGATACCGTTTATTTGTCTGGCGCATCGGATGGGCAAGTCGGCCAATACTACGATGCGGATATGAGCTTCCGCATGCCCATGACGACTACCCCGGTAGCTGCTACCGACCCAGAGGTATTGCCCGGGTTGACCATTGATGAAATTGAAATCGTATCCGTTTCCAACCTGCCTCCAGGTCTGAGTTGGGAGCCGAATCAAACGACTTTTGATCCGGCGGTACAAACCGATGGCTGTGGCAAAATTTGCGGCACACCGCTCTTGCCTGGCTATTACGAGGTAAACGTCATCGTTCAGGTACAAATCTTTATTCTGAGTGAAACCAGTTCTTTTTCTTTTCCCATTCACATCTTGCCTGGCTCTAGTATTACGGAAGGTTTTACGGCGGAAAATACCACCGGCTGCGGCAGTGTGATTACGCAATTCATCAACAACGTGCCTTCCAATGGCCAATCGGGTTTTTCCTACCTTTGGGTGTTCGGCAACGGCAATGCATCATTGGACGAAAACCCACCAGCCCAAACGTATAACCAGCCCGGCGAATACACCGTCTCCTACCAAGCCGTCATTGATACCAGCGACTATATTTTGACACAAGTCGTAGTGGAAGCCGTGGGCTGTGGCGATTTACTAGGCGGTGCACCCGACCTGCGCGTAGAGATTTTTAATCCAGATGGAAGCCTGTATTTTGTCAGCAATGAAGTTCAAAACGCTTCTACGCCCCTGTCTTACAACTTTGCCTTGCCCATCGGCCCGGGCAATTACAGCATGAAAGTGGTGGACGAAGACGGCGGCATAGAAGGGGGCGACGATATTTGTGGTACCATCAATTTCACCCAAAACTCTAATGGCGAATTCATCAATGGCGATCTGCGCCTCAATATGACCATTTTGCATCCGGTGGATACGATTTTGTCGAGCGATACCATTCATGTTTACGAACAGCCGACTACGCCGCTATTGTCCGCTGCGGTGGTGCCCCCGCTTTGCGAAGGCGAGGAGGTGTTTCTTTCTACCAATTATGCCAACAACCTGATTTGGTACCGCGATAGCATGCCTTTATTGGAGAATACCCAAAGCATTTTGACCACGGAGAGTGGCCAATATTGGGTTAGTTATACTTCCCCGGATGGCTGTACGGCTGTTTCGGAGGTGTTTGATCTGGTCTTTAGCCCTGTTCCAGCTTCGCCAGTGTTCCTGAATTTTGATAACTTGCTGGCCTTATTCGATCCGGGTACTTTGCCCGATCAATACAGTTTGCAGTGGTATTGGAACAGCATACCGATAGCAGATGCTAATATCGAAGTCTATTGCATAGATATGGACGGGGTTTATACCCTGGAAATCACTGACCTGAACGGCGGCTGCCAAAATGAGTACAGCCTGGAGGCCGCCTACAACGCAGCTTTCCCCAACTGCATGCCTGTGTCGGTGGAGGAAGAGCAGATACAGAACGCCTGGAGGGTATTCCCCAATCCCGCTACCGATGTTGTATTTTTGGAGGGGGCATTTGTTGGGGAAGTGTTGCAATTGCAGTTGTTGCACATCTCCGGCCAGATGTTGGAACAAATGAACTTGAGGGCTACTGGCGAGCCGATCGCGATAGACATGAGCCGCTACCCGGCAGGAACTTACCTGCTCCGCTGGCAGAGCGATTCGGGGCGTAGCGCTGCCCAATTGCTTGAAAAAACGCTGTAGGGGCGAGTGTATTGCTTCCCGATTTTGCAGTGCTCCATAGGAACGGAATGACAAATCACGTGGAGCTGGCAAGCCATCTTTAGCGGGTCACTTCGAGTGCCCCGCTAAATTGTGGAACTTTGTGGGACAAAGCAGCTTGATTTTTCTATTGAACTGGCAGTAAAATCAAGCCATTATCAACAAAAAATAAACTATAATCTACTTACTCATGGCATTACCCATTCAGCACACAGTATTGGATCGCTTTTTACGTTATGTGGTCATTGATACCCAATCCGATCCGGAGTCTAAGACTTATCCTTCCACAGAGAAGCAGAAAAACCTCGGTCGCCTTTTGGTGCAGGAGCTATTGGACATAGGCATCAGCGATGCACACCTGGACGAATACGGCTATGTCTATGCCACTATCCCATCCAATTCAGAAAAAGAAGTGCCAGTCATTTGCTATTGCTCCCACATGGATACTTCGCCTGATTGCAGCGGCAAGGATGTGCTGCCCATCGTGCACCGCAATTATGACGGTACTGACCTGCACTTGCCCGACGACCCGGCAACGATCATCCGGGTGAAAGAGCATCCCCACCTGCTGGATCAATTGGGCAATGACATCGTGACGGCCAGTGGTACGACCTTGCTGGGGGCTGATAACAAGGCGGGCTTGGCGGAAATCATGGATGCTGCCCATTACCTGGTATCCCACCCGGAAGTCAAGCACGGCGCCATCCGCATCCTGTTTACCCCTGATGAGGAAATTGGGCGGGGTGTCGATCGGGTGGACATGAGCAAGCTGGGTGCCCAGTACGGCTACACCGTCGATGGGGAGCAACTCGGTTCCATAGAGGACGAGACCTTTTCTGCCGATGCTGTGAGCATAGACATTCGTGGCGTGAGCATCCACCCCGGTTTTGCGAAAGGGAAAATGGAAAGCGCCCTGAAAATAGCTGCTGACATCGTGGCTGCTTTGCCCAAAAACGGCCTTTCGCCTGAAACCACCGAGGGCA
Organism: uncultured Saprospirales bacterium; assembly: GCA_937864265.1. Lineage (GTDB taxonomy): Bacteria > Bacteroidota > Bacteroidia > Chitinophagales > Saprospiraceae > CALMIR01. The sequence goes on from CALMIR010000084.1 coordinate 40,234, forward strand.
AAGAAGGTTTCGTGCATCCAGTGACCCTGAGTGGCGCGGTGGAAACTGCCCGCATCCAGTTCATCATCCGCGATTTTACCGATGAAAAATTGGAAGCGCATGAAAATAAGCTTCGCGCTATCGTAGCCGAGGTGCTGCAGAACTACCCCAATTCGCAAGCGGATTTCAAAGTGACCGAGCAATACCGGAACATGAAAAAGGTACTCGACCAGCACCCGCAGGTGGCCGACTACGCCGTAGAAGCGATGAAAAGGGCTGGCCTGACGCCGATTCGCAGCAGCATTCGCGGCGGTACAGATGGTTCGCGCCTCTCATTCATGGGCTTGCCCTGCCCCAATATTTTTGCCGGTGAACACGCTTTTCATTCGCGGGAGGAGTGGGTATCGGTGCAGGATATGGAAAAGGCCGTGGAAACCTTGATCCATCTGGCGGTGATCTGGGAGGAGGGGAGCTGATGGTTGATTAGCAGGTGCGGTACCTGGAACGCAAAGGGCTATTTTTTGCTTTTTGGGCTTGGTGTTTTAGTGGCAGTGTTGTATATTGGCTCTGTATTTTGCGCTGATCGGAATAGCCGATTACAAACGGTTATAATCGTTTGTAAACGTTTGTAATCGGGTAGGCGTGGAGGGCTGGGAGCGTATGGTTGTCGTGGGGAATATCCTAGTTTATTTAATTGACTTCCAATTTTTTGCGATAAAAAGGCGGCTTCTCCTATAGCGGATATAGACGCTCCCGGTATCCATCGGGAAGGTGGCTAAGTAAAAGGCGAAGTGCGTGAGTGCGCTTGTTACCTGCAACGTCAAAACCAAAAAGATGTTTAAACAAATTGAAGAATTTATTTGAGTGTGCTACAAATTAGTGGTATTTAGATATAAAATCGGGAGCATGATAA
>CALMIR010000085.1 GCA_937864265.1 uncultured Saprospirales bacterium
CCCTCAGTGTTGCAACACACCCACACCCACTCTCACCCACACCCTCACCCAATTTGAGGAACTGATTGCGGGGCAATAGGCAAAGTTTTTCCCGCCTCCTTCGTCGTCGGGCAGGGAGGAACTGTGGAATTGACATAGCCAAGCCTAGCCTAGCCATGCTCACACTCACACCCAACTCACCCTCACACCCAACTCACCCTCACCCTCACCCTCACCCTCACCCTCACTCAATTTCTCCTTACTGCCTTCCCGCCCGGACGATCCCGCTGAAGCGTATTCGCGTTAGCGGGGTCGGACGGGACTATCTTAGTGCCCTCAGTGTTGCAACACACCCACACCCACTCTCACCCACACCCTCACCCAATTTCTTCAATGCCCTCCGCCTGATACCATCTGCACATCCGAAGACAGCTCTTCCTTCACAAAACGCCAAGCGAAAGCCGAAAAAGCCAGCGTAGCCGTACTAATCACAAAAATCAAGCTCTTATCTGCTGTTTGGCTAATCACCTGACCAATACCCAGGCTGGCCACCAATTGGGGCAAAACTACGGATAAATTGAAAAGCCCCATGTATAAACCCATTTTACCTTGATCCACTTTGGATGACATGATGGCGAAAGGCAGACTCACCGTAGCGGCCCAACCTATACCCAAAATGCCCATGAGTACATATATGACCCCTGCGCTGTATCCCATAAAAAGGATACCAGCATATCCCAAAGCCATAACAGCAATGCAAGCAGCATGTGTCCTCACCCGCCCATAGCGCAAGGTTAAGGGCTGCAATACCAGCGCTGGTAAAACCGCCGCCACGGCATTAAATATCAAAAAGCTAATCGATATTACCCTTCCCATATTGACATCATCCAAATCAGGCAAACGGTATTGCACATAGGAAAACATATATACAAACATGGTTTGTATGCCAATCCAAGTGAAAGAATGGGCTGCCAATACTTTTTGAAAACCGATTTTCCCAGCTTCGGTTTTAGATTTGCCCGACTCTTTTTGGGCCAATGTGTAGAAAATCAAAGCCAGGGTCAAAGCCAGGCAGAACAATTCCACCCAATAGTGATTGACCTTGATGCCCATTAAGCTCATGCTGATGCCATAGACAGCATAAAGTAAAAACCCCCACAAAGGCTGAATGGATAACATGATTTCCCGAAAGGATGAAGCATCTGATTGCTCCCCCTCGTCAGCACCACTAGACAAATGGCGGGGTTCTTCGACAAAAAAGGTAGGCACGATGGATAAGAGCAGCACCAAACCAGCACCGAAATAGATCAGCAAATAGTTGTTCCAAATAGCGCCAATAGCATAAGCCAACACACCGAATGTACCGGAAATGGTTTGCATCCAGGTATAACCTTTAGTGCGCTCGTCGCCCTCCGGTGTCACATCTGCAATGATAGAACGAGTAGGGTTGAAACTGATGTTGATGGCTAAATCCAAAGTAAGCGCAACTGCAATAGCGACCCCCAGAATGCTGCCGATGCCTGTTGAAGTGGAAATGACATCAATATTCGGCAAAGCCAGCAACATCAGGGCGGCCAGTACGCCGCCTATTAATATAAAAGGTCGGCGGCGGCCATTCATAAACCACACATTATCGCTGATGATGCCAATAATGACCTGCCCCAGGATTCCGGCTATAGGCCCTGCTGCCCATACCAGGCCGATCTCATGAATAGATAATCCGTATTTGGTACTGAGTATCCAGCTCAAAGCTGAAATTTGTACAGACAGCGCAAAGCCCATTGCCGTAGCAGGCAGGCTGAGTAACACGTAGAATGAATTGGTTAATCGTTTTTGTATGCCCAACATAGTGGTAGGATTTTATTTTAAAGACTATGAATGCAGTAAACTTAATTGCCCAATTTGTCCTTACAATAGACGGCTAAACGATTCACTTCAAGTGGATCGGCTATTGTAAAAGATTTAATCAATCGAGAAGTACTTTTGCACATTACTAAGGTCGATGAAGTGTCGCAAATCTACCAAAAATCTAACACCGAATGATGGATTTGATTGGCCAGGCTATATTTTGTTGTAGGCCAAACAAAGAAGACCGGGATATCATACCTGGCTTAATATTCCACCCCATCAAGCATCACAACCGCATAGCAGCTCCGACTCGAAGCAAGAAGGCGTTGATAGTATGTTCCGATCGAAAATAACTTCTATGCCTCCACCTCGGTGCAAGTACCGGATCGTCTTGAAAAATATAGTGATAAGAATAGCTAAGAGGATACATAGACAGATTGACCTCCAGATAAAAACAATCGCTCAAATCATAGGTATAACGCGGGATAACCGAAATCTCAATACCATATATACTTTCCCAACGTAGGAAACTAGCGGAGCTTAGTGGGGTTTCCTGCGCCCGATTATAAGGCAGCACTAAACCGACTCCTAAATTGAGTCGGGATCGCGGGCTTTCCGGCCAAACATTAAGTTGGGCGCCTATTTCCCAGCGCAATCCCAGCCCATGCTCCGTCAACTTTAAGTCAGTTGTATTTTTGCGACTGTATGCCAGACGTACCACTTCTAATTCATGGTAAAATTTCGATGCCTCTTTTTGAAAACGAATGGCCGGAGTTAAACCATCGAAATGAAAGCCATCTGGGATAATAGGTGATATTCCCCAATTACCTTCATTGGAAATAACCCCGTTCAAATACAACTTCAAAGAAGTACTCTGCTGAGTTTGTACACTTACACCAAAACATGTTAGGTAAAAAGCAAGAAAGGCAAAACATGATTTTATACAAAAACTATTTTATAAAAATTAAAAAAGGTTTTTTCATATATTTGGCACTGCGACTTTAGATTTAAAATTCTTTTCACTCACTAAACAATTCAAAACATGAGCCAATCAAACAAATTGACCCTAACCTTAATTCTATTGCTCATTAGCCTCAATATTTATGCACAACGAGGGGTGATTACAGGTACTGTTACCGATTCCGATGGCATGGGATTGATCGGTACAGCCGTAGAAGTATTGGGTACAGCGACGGGTACCGTTACTGATATAGACGGTAAATACACATTAAATGTCAATGCAGGAAACTACAACTTGCGATTTTCCTATACGGGCTTTGTAACCGCCACCAAAGCAGTATCTGTGAGTGCCGGGGGTACAGCGGTGGTGGATATTTCCATGGACGAAGATTTGCTCGGATTGAGCGAAGTAGTGGTGGTAGGCGCAAGAGCCAACGAAAGAACCGTTACCAATTCGCCTGTACCAGTGGATGTCATTACAGCGCGAGAAATCCGAGCCAGTGGCGCTACTCAAACCGTACAGATTTTGCAAGCCCTGGTACCTTCCTACAATACCACCAAGCCATCCATTACCGATGGTTCTGACCACTTCCGGCCAGCTACCCTGCGCGGCTTGGGACCTGATCAGGTTTTGGTACTCGTGAATGGCAAACGCCGCCACACCAGCGCCTTGGTACACGTCAATGGCACTGTTGGCCGCGGATCAACCGGCGTTGACCTCAATGCCATTCCAGCATCCGCTATCGAGCGCATTGAAGTGATGCGAGATGGCGCTTCTGCCCAGTACGGATCGGACGCAATCGCCGGTGTCATCAACATCATTTTGAGAAAAGATACGGGTTTTGATGTGGAAATAGGCGGCGGTTCTCACCTTTCTACTTTTGAAAAAGGCTATGCGCCCGACGAAGGCCTTTTTGATGGCATTACCAACGATGACCTTCGCAATAACGGCACCTTGTATTCTTACGACTGGCTGACCACCACAGAAAACGTCAGCAAAACCGATGGCCAGCGGCTACACGCCCACATCGGCAAAGGCATTAAAATTGGCGAGGGCAACTTTTACCTCAGCGGACAATACCGCAAGCAGGGTCGCACCAACCGCCAGGGCGATGATGTACGCATCAACTATTTCACCCAATCGAATGGCGAATTCGACCCACGTGAAGCTACCTTTGACCGCTCCAACAATTTCCGCTACGGCGATGCCGAATTCACCGACATCAGTGGGTTTATCAATGGTGCACTACCTGTAGGTGGGTCAGAGTTTTACCTATTTGGCGGGGTCAGCCATAGGGATGGCCTTTCCGGCTGTTTTTTCCGCCGGGCCAGCGATAACCGTACGGTTCGTTCCATTTACCCGGATGGCTTCCTACCCTTAATCAATGCCCGCCTGACGGATTTTTCTGGCGTAGCTGGTTTCCGTGGCCCATTGGGTGAAAACTGGAGCTACGACTTTAGCCAAACCGTCGGTAAAAATGCTTTTGCCTTGTATATGGAAAATACCCACAACACTTCTTTGGGCGGGCTCAATGAATATACTTTCCCCGATCCCGAAGTCGAACAAAAAACGGAAATGTACGATGGCACGCTGAACTTCCTGCAAGCAACCACCAATTTCGACCTATCCCGCTCTTTCAAGTCTGGTTTGGCCAGTGACATCAACCTGGCGGTAGGCGCTGAAGTGCGCTATGAAAAATACAATATCGAACCGGGCGAAGTCACTTCTTATTACGATGGTAATGACGTGAGCGGGGGCGTACAGGATGGCCCTAGTGCTGGTAGCAGGGCGGCTGCAGGATGCCAATGCTTCCCCGGATGGAAAGACGATGTGTCGGATAGCCGTACTGCTTTTGGGCTTTATGTCGAATTGGAAACCCAGCCGATCAAAGGATGGACAACCGCCCTGGCAGGCCGTTTTGAAAACTTCTCTGATTTTGGCTCTACTGTCAATGGAAAATTTGCTACCCGCCTGGAACTGGCCAAGGGGCTTGCCTTGCGCGGTGCCGTCAGCACGGGCTTCCGCGCCCCTTCGTTGGGTCAGGGCAATTATTCCGCCATTCAAACCACTACAGTCGGTACAACCCTGATTGAAACGGGCTTTTTCCCTGTTGAAACCAAAGTAGCCCAAGCGCTCGGCGCTCAAAGCCTGGATGCAGAAAAATCACTGAACTTGAGTGCTGGTATCACTTATACTTCCGGCAATTTTGGCCTTACCATCGATGGCTATCAAATTTCCATCACGGATCGAATCATCCTTTCTGAACAGTTTCAGGGTAAAACGGGCGTTAATGGCGAAGACCTGCTGGAAGAATACTTGCTTTCTCAAGGTTTGCCCGCTGCCCAGGGCGCTTATTTCACCAATGCACTGGATACCAAAACGACGGGGGTGGACATCACCGCCCGCTACGGGGTAAACGTGGGCGAAGGCAAACTGCGTTTTACTTTCTCGGCCAACTTCAACGAAACGGAAGCCACCAACCCCCAAACGGATGCGAATGGCAATCGCTTCATTCCAACGCCTACGGCCTTGCTACAATATTCTGAAACGCCACTTTATGGCGATTTGGAATTGAATCGCCTGGAATTGGCCAATCCAAAAAACGTGTTCAATTTCATCATCAACTACGATGTGAACAAATTTACCTCCATGCTGCGCCTGGTGCGCTATGGTTCCATTACATGGGGTGAGTTCAACGATTTTGGCGACATCGTTTTCCAGGAATTTACGCCTAAGATTATAACAGATTTGGAATTGGGTTACGAAATAACGGATGGCTTGTCTTTCCACCTGGGATCCAATAATTTACTGGATGTTTATCCCGATAAGTTCCGCAAAGACTTGGCCTTCAACGGTATTTTCCAATACGATGGCACGAATCCAGTGGGTTTCAATGGCCGCTATGTGTATGGCCGCCTGACTTTCCATTTGGATTAACATATTAAGTTGGGTGGTGTGAGGGGTTTTTCTTTCATACCATCCCAGCCCTATTCAAAGTCATTCACACTACTTTTATTTCTCTTGCTGACAGCCGCATACCATCCATAAAAGGGCGAAGAAAATGATGGGTTTCGGTTTCATGTTATTAAAAAGTCATCAAAGTTATCTCGGTTTAACACTTTTAAATGGGTCGGATGATAGGCTTCTACAAAAGTTTTTGAAAAAAAACCCTTGGCCTTAGGATTCCACTTCATTTCCCAAGCGCAAAAAAAACCATCCGATTCCTCAATATAATCAATCTCCTGTTGTTGATAAGTCCTCCAGAAATAAACTTTTGCCCACTTGCGCTCGTATTCCAAATATTTCATGCGCTCTTGAATAAGAAAATTTTCCCAAAGTGCGCCAATGTCGCTTCTAAGTTCGAGCGGCTTAAAGTCTTTTAGTACCGCATTTCGGATGCCATTATCATAAAAATAAATCTTTCGGCTGCTGTTTATTTCATTGCGTAAATTACGGCTAAGCGGAGCTAAGCGAAATATAATAAATGACTTTTCCAGTAAATTAATGTATTGCTCAACGGTATGACGATCCACCTGCAATAATTGCGATAACTCGTTGAAGGATACTTCAGCGCCTAGTTGCAGTGCCAACGCTGTCAGTAGCTTTTCCAAAATTTCAGGTTTCCTGATATTTCCAAATTGTAAAATATCTTTGTACAAATAGCTGCCGCTTAATTGGGACAAAACCTCTTGTTCATCACCGAGGTTATTGATCACATCAGGGTACATGCCATATATCAGCCTGGTTTCCAATTGTTTTCTTGCTTCCAGATAACCAACCTGATCCACCAATTCTGCCCAAGAAATGGGAAACATTTTATACTCCCACTTCCTTCCGGTAAGTGGCTCGTTGATTTCACTGGCTAAATCCAAAGAAGAAGATCCACTGACCAAAAGGCGAACTTCTGGTATTTGATCCGTAATAATTTTTAGAGTTAGACCAATGTTCTTTATTCGCTGTGCTTCATCAATAAATACTGTGGTATGTTTTCCGATAATTTGGCGCAAACGCTGTTCGTTGGCATTTTCCAAATTGATAGATACTTCCACTTCATCTGCGTTTAGAAATAGATAATCCCCTTTTTCGGCACATACCTTCCGCAGTAACGTAGTCTTGCCAACTTGTCTTGGCCCCAATAAGATGATGGCCTTTCCAGCGTTCCAACGCCTTTCAATGAGCATTCTAAGTTTCCGTTCTATCATTTATATAAAATCTAGCGATTATAATCTACAAATTTTATATAAAAAATGGAATAAAACAAATTTTCGAACATCTATCCCCCACTACATATGCCACTTTCAGTGTACACCTTCGCACACTGAGCGTTCAAATATGGACACTCACTGTCTTTCAAAAAAAAACAAAACACTAACAATCAAACACTTAAATAAGTGGTATGAATTTTGACTATAAAATAGAAAAGAAGTCGCCTATGTTCCAGAAAGACGTAAACGTAGCGTTGCGCCAAATGCTCAAATACAAAGGCTATACAGCCATCAATATTTTCGGGCTAGCTGTAGGTATTGCTTGTTGTTTGTTGATTATCATGCATTTGCGCGATGAATTGAGCTATGATCAGCAGCATCAGCATTTGGATCGTTTGTATCGGGTAGGTACGAGTTTCAAAACAGGCGACCACGAAAATAAAACCGCTATGAGTCCTTCTCCCCTATCCTGGGAGTTGGTGGAGCATTATCCTGAAGTAGAGCAAGCCGCTCGTTTGTTAAAAGCACCTGGAGCGCCACAATACCTGGTAAGGTATGAAGATAAATCTTATTTTGAACTGAATGGTTTGCTGGCCGACAGTACATTTTTTGAAATACTGACCTATCATTTTTTGGAAGGTGATCCAACAACCGCACTGAATAAGCCCTTCGATGTAGTCATTTCCAAACCACTGGCAGAAAAGCTGTTTGCCCATGAAAAAGCGATAGGCCATACCATCAAAATAGGCAATCAATGGGGCGAACACGACTATCATGTGAGCGGTGTTTTTGATCCGTCGGCCTACCCTACCCATGTTCAAGCCAACTTCTTTATGAACATGCGCAGCGGTAGTGTTGGGGAACGCTTCTACGCGCTCGACGAATGGGCAGGCAACAACCTTTATTACACTTATTTACGACTAAAGCCCAATGCTTCACAGGAAGCCCTGGCGGCAAAATTTCCGGCATTGGTAGAAGAAAAAGCCGGCGAACGATTGCGTAATTTGGGATTTGAAAAAGCCCACTTCCTTGAGCCTGTCGGCGATATTTACTTAAAATCTGATGCCAGCTATCCCATTGGCCCTATGGGTGACCTATCTTTCGTATATATTTTTGCAGCCATTGCAATTTTCATTGTAATCATTGCCTGCATCAATTTTATGAACTTGACCACAGCCAAAGCTACCATCCGGGCCAAAGAAGTAGGCATCAGAAAAGTAGTAGGAGCTACCAAAGCCCTGCTGTCCCGTCAATTTTTAACAGAAGCTTTTTTGCATACCTTGGCAGCTGTGATTGCAGCTTACTTTATTGCTCAATTGGCTTTGCCTACATTCAATAAATTGGCCAATAAAACACTGAATATCCACCTTTTAAATGACTGGAGTATAGCTGTATGGCTGTTGGGCATCCTGATTGTAACCAGCTTATTGGCGGGGAGCTATCCAGCATTGTATTTATCTTCGTTCAGCCCTGTTAAAATTTTCAGAGGTAAGCTGGGTGATCGTTTCTCCGCCAAGCAGGTGAGAAAAGGATTGGTGGTCTTGCAATTTATCGTCTCTATAGCACTCATACAAGGTATTTTAGTCATACATCAGCAACTGGAATACATGCGCCAAAAGGAATTGGGCTTCGAGCCGGAGGGCAAGTTGTTGGTTGCTCTAAATACAGAAAAAGCTGCTGTCAATTACCAACTTCTCAAAGAAGCTTTTCTCAAAAACAGCACTGTACATGCTGTAGGTGGTACGAGCAGCGCACCCGGATTGCCAAGTGTAGAAGACATGTTGGTTTATGGCGAGGGGATGTCGCAGGAAGCTTCTGTACACACCATGCGCAACTGGGTTGACCCGGGTTATCTGGAAATGATGGATTTTGAGTTATTGGCTGGTCGAACTTTTGACCAGGATCGGCTGGCCGACACCGTAAGTAGCGTAGTCATTAATGAACGGCTGATGAAATTTTTGGGTTATTCGCTGAATGATGTCGTTGGAAAAAGGCTTTTTTGGAATTGGGATGGCGAGTTGCATAGCCACGAAATAATTGGCGTAGTCAAAGACTTCCACGCCAGTTCACTGCGAGAAGAAATGCGCAACTACATGTTCAGTTGGCATCCAAGAGCCTATCCTGCGCAATTGGTAGCCTCCGTTTCCACCCATGAATTAGCTACCCTCATCAAAGACCTGGATGCACGCTGGTCGGAGGTAAATCCTGGTGAACCATTTGACTTTTTTTTCCTCAATGAAACCCTACAGCAGGCTTACATCAACGACCAACGCGTGGCCAGCTTAATCCTTGCTTTTACCTTATTAGCCATCCTAATTTCCTGTTTAGGCTTGTTTGGGCTAGCCGCTTTTGCAGCAGAAAGTCGCACCAAAGAAATAGGCGTTCGCAAGGTGTTAGGTGCAAGCATATCCAGCATCGTTGGTCTGTTGGCTAAGGAATTCCTCTGGCTTGTCCTGATTGCGTTGGTGGTGGCGACCCCAATATCTTTTTATTTTATGAATAAGTGGCTACAGGACTTCCATTATCACATATTGATGCCCTGGTGGGCTTTTGCGCTGGCTGGCATAATGGCTGTGATCATTGCTTTTGCAACGGTCAGCTTTCAAAGCTTGAGGGCCGCACTGGTCAATCCGGTTAAAAGTTTGAAAAGTGAGTAAAAAACGCGATAATAAAAGTACCTTATTGTGTTTCAAAACGCTCCTATTCATTGTCAATTAAAAAACTCATGCTCCAAAACGACTTTAAAATAGCCCTGCGCAATCTCTGGCGCGATAAGTTTCATACGATCCTGAATGGCATTGGCTTAGCGGTAGGTATGGCCGCCGCTTTGTTGGTGTTCCTTTGGGTCAACGATGAATTGTCTTTTGATAACTTTCACCAAAAAGGCGATCGCATCCACCGGGTATTGGCGAAATGGTCATTTGCTGGAAACAGCGAAACCATAGGCACCACCCCTCTTCCTTTAGCTGATGCTACAAGGGAGCAGATACCAGAGGTGGAGGCATTTGTCCGTATGCACAACTTATGGAATATGGTGCTTAAGCACGGCGACAAGCGATTTGGGGTAGATCAGTTATACCTAGCGGATAAGGAATTTTTTGATATTTTTGACTTTCCATTCCTACAAGGTGATGCAGCAACTGCTTTTTCCAACCCCAGCAACATCGTCCTGACTGCCAGTTTGGCCAAGCGAATTTTCGGCACGTTGGATGTGGTAGGGCAACCTCTGAAACTAGCGGATAAAATGGAATTGACGGTTGGTGCTGTAATGGCCGATGTACCTTCTAATTCCCACCTTCGCTTTGAGGCACTGCTCCCGTTCCGGGAAAATTATGACCAATTCATGGGCGATGGCTCCACCCACTGGGGGGCTTTCAATTTCGACAGTTATGTATTGCTCCGTCCCGGTGTAGATGGTGCAACCGTAGGTAAAAAAATGACTACCTTGATTCCGGAAGACCGGGGAAGCGAAGGCACTTCATTTTTACTACAGCCGCTCAAAGACATTTACCTGCATTCTGACATGCTGGGTTATAGCCGTGCTCCAAAGGGCGATCTAAAAACCATTCGTTTGATCGCTGTTATTGGATTGCTGATCCTGCTCATTGCTTGTGTCAACTATGTCAACTTGACTACTGCCCGTTCCGCTCACCGAGCAAAAGCGACAGGCATTCAAAAAATAGTAGGTGCCAATCGCAGCAACCTCTTCCGACAATACCTCCTGGAAGCCGCTGTATTGGTTGGCGGCGCCAGTATGCTGGCTGTTGTAATCGCCAACATCAATTTGGGTTTATTTGAAGATTTAGCCGGGAAGGTTTTTACCGATCAGCAATTGATGTCCAAAGAAACGCTTTTGATCATTTTGGGCACAGCAATCTTGGCAGTCCTTCTTTCGGGCATTCAACCCGCTTTCCAATTGTCGGCCTTCAAGCCTTTGGAAACGCTGCGAGGCAACGGATTCATGGGGAGCGCTAGTAAAAGCGGCTTGCGCAAAGTACTCGTCACTACCCAATTTGTATGCTCGGGCGCACTCATCCTAGGCACGCTCATCATGCTGGCGCAAATGAAATATGTGAAAGAACAAAAACTGGGCTACGAAAAAGAACACATTTTCATGTTTTTTTGCGATGCTTCAAAACCCCTGCAAATCAAAGAGGAATTGACAGGACAACCCGGCGTGATAGCAGTAACAGCCAGCGATCAACCCATTACGGACATTAGCAATCGCTATGGTGGTTTTGATTACCAGGGCAAAGACCCCAATGCGGATCCTTATATCCGCCAAATCATCGTGGACGAAGATTTCCCGCAATTCTTTGGATTAGAATTGCAGGAGGGACGCTGGTTTTTACCTGGTAATGCCGACTCCACTTCTTTTGTGTTGAATGAAAAAGCCCTCACCACGCTAGGTATTACCGACCCTATCGGCAAATGGATCAACCACAACGGCATCAAAGGCAGTATTGTGGGTGTGGCCAAAGACTTCCACATTCAGTCGCTGCATCACCCCATAGAGCAACTCATCTTTGTGCAAAGCCCGCAGTGGTTGTACCGGGTTTATGTCAAAACAACCGGAGAAAAAGCAGCCGAAGCCATTGCTGCTGCTGAAAAAATATTCCGGCAACACGAACCCAACGCCTTGTTCAATTACCAGTTTCTGGATGAAGCTTATGATGAGCTATACAAAACAGAAACCCGCATGGGTTCGCTAATTGGGCTGTTTGCCAGTTTGGCCATTTTCATCTCCTGCCTCGGTTTGTTTGGCTTGGCTGCCTTTACAGCAGAATGCCGCACCAAAGAAATCGGCATCCGAAAAGTGTTGGGCGCATCCATAAGCAGCCTCATTGGATTATTGTCAAAAGATTTTTTAAAACTGGTGGTGATTGCTTTGGTGATTGCATCGCCCATCGCCTGGTTTTTCATGCAGCGCTGGCTTCAGCATTTCGCCTATCGCATCGATATTCCGTGGTATATTTTTGTTTTAGGCGGCTGTTTAGTCATCGGTATCGCCTTTTTAACGATGAGCTTTCAGAGTATCAAAGCGGCCCTGGCTAATCCAGTAAAGAGCTTGCGCAGTGAGTAACTTTAAATAAGGTTCCAAACCATTTAGCATATGAACTATCACGACTTAAAAACGACTTTTCGCAATTTGCAAAAACGCAAGGGATACACCTTGCTCAATATACTTGGCCTTGCTCTGGGAATGACTGGCTGCCTGCTGATCTTACAGTACGTCAACCATGAAAGGAGCTATGATAATTTCCATCCAAATGGGGAGAATATCTATCGACTCCGCTTGGACGCCTGGCAAGATGGTCAGCTTTCCTGGCAGTCGGCTACTGTTTTCCCGGCTTATGGCCCTACTATGAAACGAGATTTTCCGGAAGTAGAAGAAGCTTGTCGGCTACACGACGCGATTTTTGTGATGTCCAACCCAAAAACCAATGTGAAGTTTTCTGAGAAAAAAGGCTATTATGCCGATCCTTCTTTTTTAAAAATGTTCCACCTTGAATTTTTGGCAGGAGATCAATTGTCAGCTTTGACGGAGCCGGATAAAATTATTCTTTCCGAAAGTATGGCAAAAAAATATTTTGGCCACACAAACGTAGTAGGAGAACAACTCGTCGTAAAAGATCCTAATCTCATACAAACCTATGAAGTGACGGGTGTATTTAAAGATTACCCGAAAAATTCGCACCTCGATATCCATTATCTGGTATCCTATGCCACTTTGCAAAAATACATCAATGTGGCCTGGGGAGATACAGAAAATTCGACGGAGACCAGTTGGGGTTGGTATGACTTCTACACTTATCTACAGCTCAAACCTCATACGGATGTGGAAAAATTGCGGTCAAAATTTCCGGCTTTTAATGACAAATACACCAACGCCATTTATACTGAACGCAATATCAATTTGCGAAACGTAACCGATATCATTGCACTGAATGACATCCATTTACACTCTAATGTCAATCAAGAAGCCGAAATTAATGGTAGTGGTAAAGCCGTTTCTGTATTATTCTTAGTGGCATTGTTTATACTGGGTATAGCCTGGATCAATTACATCAACCTCTCCACTGCCCGTTCTGTTGAGCGAAGCCGGGAAGTTGGTGTGCGTAAAGTAATGGGTGCTAAGCGTTGGGAACTCATACAACAGTTTCTCACCGAAAGCTTCCTGCTCAATCTCACCGCTTTTCTGATTTCACTTACCACAGCGTATTTATTGATGCCATTGTTTAGCCGTTTTACTGGTAAAACTATCCCCTTTGATTTTTTAAATAGTCCTATATTTTGGGCTGGAGCAGGGTTGGTCTTACTATTTGGAACCTTATTTTCTGGACTTTATCCCGCTTTTGTATTATCTGCTTTCCAGCCTGTGTTGGTGTTAAAAGGTGCATTAAAAAACTCTGCCAAAGGTGTTCTACTGCGAAAAGGTCTGACTATTTTCCAATTCGCTACAAGTATCGCATTAATCGCAGGAACCATCATCGTTTACAAGCAAATAAAATACATGAGAAGCCAAAGCATTGGTGTGAACATCGCAAAAACACTGGTGGTTGAAGGCGCCCAAACTACCTTGGATAGTCTTTATAAAAATAGCTTTGAGCCATTCAAAAACGAAGTACTGAAGCTGCCTCAAGTGGCCAATATAACGGCCTCCAGTAGCGTTCCCGGGGATGAAATTTACTGGACTAATGGCAACCGCCCACTTTCAAAAGGCCCCGAAGCGCCTTACTTCACGTTATTCAATATTGGTGTCGATCAAAATTTCATGGCCTCCTACGACCTAAAAATTGTGGCTGGACGACCTTTTCGTCAAGATAGCGGCGCCGATAATGAAGGTGAAACGATCCTTTTGAATGAATCAGCAGTCGCCATAATGGGATTTGACAGCCCCGAAGCGGCTGTAGACCAACTCATCGTTCGAGGCAGCAGTGATACCCTATTGATCGCAGGGGTAACTGCTGACTTTCACCATCAGGGGCTTCAAAAAGCCATCAACCCTATTGCTTTTCGATATACACCTGATACACGTAACTATTATTCTTTCAAACTAAAGGGTGAAGACCCACAACAAGCACTAGCCGCTATAGAAAGCAAATGGAGCAACTACTTTCCAAATGATCCATTTAATTACTTTTTCCTAGACGAATTTTACAACCAACAATATCAATCAGATATTCAGTTTGGGCGCGTATTTAGCCTGTTTTCATTGATGTCTATATTTGTGGCCTGTCTCGGCCTGCTGGGGTTGGCAAGTTACCAGATTCTGCAACGCACCAAAGAAATTGGCATTCGAAAAGTGCTGGGCGCCTCTACCGTGAGCATAGTAGGCTTGTTGTCGAAAGACTTCCTCTTCTTAGTTCTGTTAGCGCTGGGCATCGCTACCCCGGTTGCCTATTATTCCATGAATCGCTGGTTACAAGATTTTGCCTATCGCATTGACCTACAATGGTATATTTTTGCTTTGGCGGGTTTTATGGCTATTGGCATTGCATTTTTTGCGGTAAGCGTGCAAAGTGTGAAGGCGGCCCTGGCGAACCCGGTAAAGAGCTTGCGCAGTGAGTAACTTAGTTGTGTGCAAAAAATTACTTCCCGATTTATCAAAGTCCTTACCCTAGCGGACACACTTTAAATGAACCGTTTAGTCCGCTAGGATAAGGACAAATCGGGAACTTAATTTTTCTGCGTTACTTAATTCTACCAAAAAAATAACAACATGAAATACTTAACCCTGATCGCGGCTTTTCTGATTTCTGCCAGCCTTTGGGCACAAAAAGAGCAAGAGGATCGGCATTACATCAATTACATGACCGATCCCCGAGACCCTAAAGTAATGGGTTCAGGTGAAGTCATCGAAGAAATACGCCCCATTGAAGCCGCTTTTGTTGAGGCCATCGCAGGCAACGGGATGATGCTCTATATCGTTCCAGGCGAGGCCAAGGAAATCAAAGTAGTGGCCCAGGAGAATATCCTGCCTTTGGTCAGCGCTGAAGTTTCCGATGGCCAACTCATACTACGCCTAACGGCTTCTTTGGAAACAAGCAAAGGCATTCGGATTGAAGTTCCAGCCGGAATGCTGAAAAAAATAAATATCAAAGAAGGCGGGTACTTGAATCTGCCCACAGAGGCCTCATTCGACAGCCTAGAGTTATTGATACAAAGCGGCGCTTTCGCGGAATGTCAGGTTAAATTGGAAAATTTCACCTGCACCGTCATGGGTGGCGCCACCTTGATGTTATCAGGTGAATCAACAAGAAAAGCCCAACTATTTGTAAAAGGAGGTAGCCAATTGAAGGGGAAAAAATTTAGCTGTAATGAAGGCAAAATCACCGTGCTGGGCGCCTCTAGGTGCGAAGTCGAAGTGACCCATGTTTTGACGGCCAGGGTGGAAAACGAGTCGCGCCTGCTTTACTACGGTGCGCCTGAAAGCGTGGAAACTTCTACCAGTTTGAATGGAAAAATCATCCGGAAATAACCAAATTGACCTGTACTTATACCGCCGGTGTTGAAACACTAGAAACCAGGAACAAAGCCTAGCTCTAGCTCCGCTTGCCCGTCTTCTCCCGCGTTTTTCGCGTGATCAGCCGGGTAAAAAACCAGAAACTAAAGCCCCCGCTCCAAGGCCTGCACAAACATAGCCGTTTCCTGAGCACCAGATACGGCATATTTCCGGTCAAAAACAAAATACGGGACTCCCCTGACGCCGAATTGGCGGGCCAAGGATACATCCTGCTTTACCTCTTCTGCGTAAGCGCCACTTGCCAGGGCTTCTTTTACTGCTACTGTATCCAAGCCAATCGCACCAGCTATTTCGGCCAGCACTTCGTAGTCTGCTATATTTTTACCCTCTGTAAAATAGGCAGCAAATAAACGCTCTTCCGCCTCCGACTGTTTGCCCTGTTGCTTAGCAAAATGTGCAAAGCGATGCGCATCGAAGGTATTGGCCACCACAGTTTTGTCGTAACGGTATTCCAAGCCCTCCTCTTCTGCCATTTCGGTAACGTATTGTACTGCTTCAGAGGCCTGCTCCAGCGACCATCCTTTCCGTTCTGCCAGTGATTGTAAAGCGTTGAGCGCCGGATTGCTCTCTAATTCGGGATCAAGCTGATAGCTGCGCCAGATAACTTCGACCCTTTCGCCCGCTTTCAGTTGCTTAAGGGCTTGTTCAAAACGCCGTTTGCCGATGTAGCAAAAAGGGCACACGACATCCGACCATATTTCTACTGTCATAATTAGCTTGTTGGTAATAATACTGAAATAACGCCTTATGAAGTGAGTAGTTCAAAAGCTCCTGCTGCTTAAATTTTGCCTCCAATTACTTAGCATTTTTCATATCCGCCACCTTTTTGAGGTAATCAAGTTTAAATTTATCGTAAATGCCCTGCTTTTCCAAAAAGTAAGCGGATAGGTAGCCCAACATAGCGGCCAACATCAGGTAAAAAATCACCGAATGTCGATCCGTCATTTCTAACACTAAAATAGCCGCTGTAAAAGGAGATCGCGTTACAGAAGACAAAAAAGCCGTCATACCCGCCAATACCAGAAGATTGAACGCGCCATTTGACAAATCAAACCATTGAGCAATCCACCCCCCAATGCTCGCTCCGGTCGCCAGAGAAGGAGCAAAAATACCTGCCGCTGCTCCGCTGGAAAAGCTGATGCCTGGGGCCAAAAAGCGCACAGCAACTGTAGCAATATCAATTGTTTTATCGGGTTCAAACAGCAAATGCTCCATCACTTCCTTACCCGATCCCATCGCATTGGGCGATACAAAATAAGCCAGGCTAGCAGATAAAAGCCCCAAAAACGCCACATACCAAACAAAGGAATTCCTACCGAAGAATCGCTCCCGAACGCGGGTAAACTGGTACACCATTTTGGTAAAAACCACACCTGCCAGTCCGGTCAGGATAGCAATGAGCATGGTAAGGGCAAAGACTTTAACATCACCACCTGCCGTTTTCGGAAAACCGAGATACAAGTAAGAACCATTCAGCCATTGCGCTGTCATACCGGCAATGATCACGCCTGTAAATACAAAATTGCGAAAACGAGCAATGTGCACCTTTGACAGTTCTTCCACTACAAAAACAATACCACCCAAGGGTGTATTGAAGGCCGCAGAAAGACCAGCAGCACCGCCTGTCATCAGCATGATGCGCTCCGAAACATGTGGCCAATCTTTCGGCAACCAGTCTTGCACAACTTTGAAAACACTTCCGGCTATTTGCAGCGTCGGCCCTTCCCTACCACTGGCTCCCCCTCCGAATACCAACAACAGGCTGCTTATTATTTTGATCGCCATCACTTTCAAGCTTAAAAAATAGCCCACAAAGCGCTTGTCCTGTGCATTGGCCAAGTCCACCGCTGCCATCAATTGGGGGATGCCGCTACCGCGAGCACTCGGCGCAAAACGATTGACAAACCACCAAGCTAAGGTAAAAAACAGCGGAAAAATCAGAAAAGCCAACTTAGGATAGTGCTCAAACCAATACAAGCAGCCCCATTCAGCCCATGCAAACATCCTGGCATACACCACCGCCACTATCCCAACCAAAAAGGAAGCCAGCCAAATCACAATCGACTGCATGAAAACGATGCGGGCACGCGGCGTCACAAACCGGGTTTGCAGGTATTCCATGAATTGGGTAGAATAGCGCAACGCCAATTGGTTGTACCGAGCCAAGCGGTGGAAGATACGCTTCATGTTGCCAGCGTTTACGACATTTGATGGGCAATTATACGGACATGCCGTGGTTTTCTACCTATAGAAATGAAAACTTTCCAATGCTTTGACCGAAAAACACAACTTTTTTCAATTAACCTAAGTTTCGCTTTCAAAGCTGTTTTATTTTTGCTTCATAAATCGAAATAATCCATGCTCAGGACTTTGCCACAAACCTTTTATGAAGACCCAAATATCCATAAAATTCTGGTGGATGGCTTGTCTTGTGCCGTTCACAAAAAACTCGAAGCTGCTGTATATGGCAAAGAAGGCTACATTTCTACCCACGCCATAACCATGATTTTGCAGGGAACACTGCGCGTCGAAAACGATGACGGCCTCTTCGAAGAAGTACCAGCAGATCATATGGTGCTGTTGCCCAAGGGCATCTATACCGTTTCTGATATTTTGCCGAAAGGCGGCTGCTTTGAAGCCCTGATGTTTTTCTTCGAGCCTGATGTCATTCAACAGTTTCTCGATTCTCTCCATTTTAAAGGCAGCAAGGCCAAAAGTGTTTCCCATGCAGTCATCAAAGGCCATGCGGATACCCGTTTTTTTGCCGACTCCTTACTGCGGCTCTATGTAGGCGGCCAGGCAGGGTCAAGCAATCGGCAAATGACTAAAATGAAGTTGTTTGAGTTTTTACACCTCATCAACCGCACTTTTACCGACCAGGAACGCTTTCCAGCCATGCTTGCTTCCCTGAACAACAAAGAAAGAAAGAGCCTCAGTGAATTTATGCTCAGTAATTTTCATAAACCCCTTGCTATTGAAGACTATGCTTATTTGACCGGGCGTTCGGTTTCTACTTTTACCCGCGATTTCAAGACCCGCTTCAATGGCGTGGCACCCAAGCAATGGCTCATTGAGCGACGCTTGGAAAAAGCGCATGACTTATTGATCAAAAAACCTGTCAATAGCATATCGGATGTGGCCTGGGAATCGGGGTACTCTAATGTGCCACATTTTATCAAAGCATTTAACAAACGCTTCGGCATCACGCCCAAGCAGTTTTCAATTGAAAATCGAATCAAAAACGCGGGCTAAGAGCGCTGTTTTTCTATCCAGCAAGCCTTTTTGCACACTACATTTATCACTAATTTTC
>CALMIR010000086.1 GCA_937864265.1 uncultured Saprospirales bacterium
GCTCCAATAGCCTCGTTGCTCCGCAGCGGGGCTGTTTGCGTTTTCGGGGGATTGGTTTTATGACTATACAAAGAACTTTTCCCCGCTTCTGGCCATCTTGCGCAAAAGCGGACTGCAACGGTACCTTTCTTCTCGATATGCATCAAATAACTCATCCAAAGTATAGACACAATGATTAATGCCTTCATCGTCAGCCCAATGCAATAATCCTTTCGGGTAATTAACCCCTTTGACCATGGCCAGCTCTATGTCATCTCGCGATGCAATTTGCGCATAGAGGGCATCAGACGCCTCATTGATTAGCATTACCACAATCCGCCAAACAATTTCCTGTCCCAATTTTTGATCTTTTATAGGTAGCGAATTGATAGCACCTTCTTGGTAGTTATAAAATCCTCTTCCTGTCTTTTTACCTAGATAACCCGCTTCTACTAAGCGTTTTTGCGTAAAGGAAGGTTTATACCTGGAGTCATAGAAAAAGGAATGAAACACCGTTTCTGTCACGGTGTAATTGATATCATTGCCGATGTAATCCATCAATGCAAAAGGCCCCATCTTGAACCCGCCTAAAGCAGTCATTGCCCAGTCGATGGTTGCTACATTGGCTAAGCCCTCATCCAGTATGCGCAGGGCTTCTCCGTAAAATGGCCGTGCTACTCGGTTGACAATGAAACCAGGCGTATCTTTAGCCTTCACCGGCGTTTTTTTCCATTCAATCATCCATTGAATGACTTGATCACAAACACTATCATTGGTTTGGACGGCTGGAATTACTTCTACCAATTCCATCAAAGGTGCCGGATTGAAAAAGTGGATGCCAATCACTCTTTCTGGCCGTTGACAGGCTGCAGCGATAGAGGTAATGGATATGGAGGAGGTATTGCTGGCCAGTACACATTCCTGACTAACAATATCTTCCAATTGCTCAAAAATGCCTTTTTTAGCTTCCAGGTTTTCTACAATAGCTTCTATCACCAATTGGCAGTCCTGACAATCAAAGATTGAATCGGAAAAATGGATGCGCTTCAAGATAGCATCTACCTGATCTGATGAAAATGCACCTTTTTCTACCTGACGCCTTAGAAAATAGTTGATTTGAGCTTGAGCCCTTTTTAGGGCCTCCGGATTGTTGTCGAATAAGACTATGTTGCAATCCGCAGAGGCTGCCACCTGAGCAATACCACTACCCATAGCGCCACTGCCAATAACACCAACTTGACATGCCATACTATTGCGTTTTTTCGATTGGCGGTCAAGTTAGTGTTTTTTGATAAAATGGTACTTAATGAATAGCTACAGCAAATTCGGTTTCTGGATGGAGGTAAAAAGCTTTTAGCGATTCCTCATGACCAAAAACTAAGTACAATTGCCCTGTTTCGGTACTGGGCCAAGCTATTGTATAGCGTTCTAGGTTGGAGGATTTGTAAGTAGTTAGATCAGAAACCTGCATGAGGCTGTTTTCGGTGCATGGTGTAAAATCAAGTGTCAGCGTAGTTGAATTGCCATTGGGGAGTACACAGGCAACCATATCAATAAAAACGACCTCCATGTTGCTGAAATAGTCAGCCCAATTGATATAAAGTGCTTGTTTGCTCCGGCTCTGGTATTGATTCGCTGCATGGATAACTTGTAAAAACTGCTGGGCAATTTCTTGATCGCTGGCCAGTTGCATATCCACGACGGGGAGCTCTATTTGAAGCATGCCGTTTTCATCAATAGAGTAGCAGTACTCGGGAAGGTAATAGTTATCAACCTTGTAGCAATGAACGCTTGCGAAGGAAGAAGAACGGATCAGCATGAAGCATGCAATGATGATAAGGGTAAAGTTGCGTTTCATTTTCAGAAATTTTTAGGGTGGAGAAAATTTAAGTTGCTAAAGAATACCATCGTCTGCAAAGCTGAAATAACTTTTTTCAGTAATAATCAGATGGTCAAAAATGGGTATTTCAATGGCCAAACCGGCTTGTTTTAGTTTTTGGGTCAGCTCCAGATCAGCTTGGCTGGGCTTGGGATTGCCTGATGGGTGATTGTGGCAAAGAATAATGGAACAAGCCAATTCTTCTAAGGCTTTGCGGAAAACCATTTTAGGGTCAACAACGGTGCCGGCTACGCCGCCAATACTGATTTGGGCTTTCCCAATGATTCGATTGGTACGATTGAGCATCAATATCCAGAATTCTTCATAATTTAAATCGGCCAAATGCGGGCCAATGGCGTGGTAGGCGTCTTTACTACAAGTTACCTGAGGGCGGATTTTGACATCGGTCAATTGCCTGCGCCGACCCAATTCCATGGCAGCCGCAATGGTAATGGCTTTGGCAGAACCTATTCCTTTTAGTTTTTGTAGCTCTTTAATGGAGCGCTTACCGAGCTCATTGAGGTCGTTATTGACTTGACTCAACATTTTTTGAGCCAAACTAACGGCAGATTCGCTTTTAGTTCCTGTCGCTAGTAAAATGGCCAAAAGTTCTGCATCCGAAAGGGCGTGCCTGCCTTTTAGCATCAGCTTTTCACGGGGGCGATCTTCTTCCGCCCAGCTTTTTATCGAAATAAATTGATTTTCAGCGTAGTCAACCATCTTATTAGGGTGTTGTGGTGGGATAAAACGGGGCAGATACCTAAATATACCCGCCCGTTTTTCCGTAATAGGCTTTATACCGCTTTGGCGGGTTCTATCTGTTCGTATTGTACCATCAATCGGCTGATAGCCTCTGAAAACTTGGTAATGCCTTCTTCAAAGATCAATATGCGGGTGGTTTCATAGCCTGCCTCGTCATTGTCCTTACTTTTTTTACTTTCTGTGATGGATAAATAAGGGGCGCCATTGTTGCTTTTGCGCAAGTCAATAAAATAATTACGGCTGCCGTTTTTAACACGCTCTGAGAATAGTGGACTTTTTTCCATGATTCGGTTTTTTTGGAGTTAATGATTATGTTTACAATAGCATAGACGCAGGAAGTGAAAAATTCCATAAATTTTCACCCACTTTTTTTAAATTTTTTTTCATGGGCGTATATACTTTCCACAAAGAGGAGCGCTTGAAAAGCGAAAAAACAATCGGGCAACTGTTCAAAACAGGAGCTTCTTTTGGGCAATATCCCTTGCGTTTGGTGTTTTTGGCGGAGGAAAAAGGACAGGGTGTCTATCCGGTTAAGATCACTTTTAGTGTGCCTAAGAAAAAGTTTCCAAAGGCAGTACAGCGCAACCGCCTCAAAAGATTAATGCGGGAGGCTTGGCGACTCAATAAAAACCGCTTGTACCGGGAAATGAAGGAACACACCCCAGGTTATGCTTTTATGGTTTTATATACAGGCAGTGAAGCGGCTAGTTTTGCGGTGATTGAAAAGAATATGAGGAATATGATTCGCCGATTTTTAATTCAGGAAAAAATTGTTTGAATATATACGTACGTACAACCTAAATTGGGTGAGGCTGTGTCTTAGACATGATTAACTGGATGTGAGAGGGCGGGGTCTGGCCGTGGTGACTCTACTTCCGAAAACCGATCCGTCTGAGCTGGACAAGAATCCGAAATCAAATAATCTATGCGTCTTATTTACCTGTACCTGTTGTTGTTTTGGTTACCCGCCGCAATGAATGGCCAAAAAGTGCTACAAATTGAAACTTATGGGAAAGCGAAAACAGAGAAAATCTATATTGGCACCCCCATTACCTTTCGGTTGCAGGGAACGGAAGAGTGGCAAACGGCCTATATAGAAGATTTGAGGTTGGAAGACAGCTTAGTGGTGTTGCCGTATCGATATGTCAAATTGCATGAAATTGATGCCTTTCGCTACAATCGCCCCTGGACAAAACCGGTTTCAACAGGTCTCTTGCTCTTTGGAGCAAGTTGGTCGGGCTTTGCCGCTATTGGATTTTATACCGATGGAGATCCGGCAACTTCTTATCGACCCGCAGATGCCATTGTTAGCCTGAGTTCAATAGGCTTGTCTTTTGCCATTCGCAGCCTTTTTAAACACAAAACCATCCACTTTGGAAAACGGAAAAGGCTTAGAATGTTAGATTTGCGCTTTAAAGTGGAAAGCTGGGAAGATTAACTGACCGATAACTTTCAATTCTTTTTGAAAAAAATGTACAAAATAAAAACCGGGGTCTTTGTAATTTTGTTTCTCAATCAAATTGAAGTGATATGAATACCAATGATTTGCTGGACAGGGCTTTAAAGATGGATTTTTTGAGCGCAGAGGAAGGTGTTTTTTTGTTTGAAAACGGGGCTACTGCCGAGTTGATGTATGTAGGTAATCTGCTGCGGCAAAAACAAGTTCCGGGAAATACGGTCACTTGGATCATAGACCGCAACTCAAATACCACCAATGTTTGTATTGCCAATTGCAAGTTTTGCAATTTTTACCGCCGCCCAGGCCATGAAGAATCTTATATCACTTCCATAGAAGAATACAAAGTCAAGATTGAGGAATTGTTCAGCTACGGCGGCGAGCAACTGCTGTTGCAAGGCGGCCACCACCCCGATTTGGGCTTAGCGTATTATGTAGATTTGTTCAAAGAACTGAAGTCGCTGTATCCCAATCTGAAATTACACGCGCTGGGACCACCGGAAATCGCACACCTCACCAAGCTGGAAAAATCGACCCATACTCAAGTGCTGCAGGCGTTGAAAGATGCCGGGCTAGACTCTTTGCCCGGCGCTGGAGCGGAAATACTGGACGATCGGGTACGTCGGCTCATCTCGAAAGGAAAATGCGGTGCTCAGGAATGGCTCGATGTGATGCATGCTGCCCACAATATCGGACTGACGACATCCGCTACTATGATGTTTGGCCATGTGGAAACTAATCTGGAACGGATGGAACACCTGGTCAAAATTCGGGAGGTACAAAGCCGCAAGCCGCAAGGTGCCAAAGGCTTTCTCGCTTTCATTCCCTGGCCTTTTCAAGACGAAGATACCATCCTCAAGCGTTTGAAGCGCGCCCGTAACACCTGTACGGGCGATGAGTATGTGCGTATGATTGCCATGAGCCGGATCATGTTGCCCAATGTGATCAACATACAGGCTTCTTGGTTGACAGTGGGCAAGCAAGTGGCTCAATTGTGCCTGCATGCAGGTGCCAACGATTTCGGCTCTATTATGATCGAAGAAAATGTGGTGTCGGCAGCGGGTGCACGATTCCGTTTTACAGCCAATGGCATTCAGGATGCCATCCGCGAAGCGGGCTTTAGGCCCCAACTCAGAAACCAGCAATACGAATACCGGGATTTGCCGGCGCACTTGGTTCAGCAGGAATTGGATCGGCATGCGATGATTGTGGATTGAAGCAGCGGGGCAGGTTTTTTACACGGCTGATCCCGCGAAAAACGCGGGAGAAGATGGGCTAGGTTCAGGCCGCGCCACGACGAAGGCGTGGTTTCAGGAGGTGCTAAACTTCTGGGCTAGAGGCTCAAGAAAGAATTCTTACCTTTGTGGGACATCAGCTATAATTGGGTATATGTTGTATCAGCACATACAAGAAGCATTTCAATTCATTCGCGCTCAAACTCTTCGTCGTCCCAAATACGGCATTATTTTGGGTACTGGCTTGGGAAGCCTGATAGAAGAAATTACAGAGCAGGAGGTTATTCCATATGACGCCATTCCACATTTTCCTGTTTCAACGGTGGAAAGCCATGCCGGGCAACTGGTATTTGGGCAATTGGATGGGGTAGAAGTGGTCGCCATGGCTGGCCGCTTCCATTATTACGAAGGGTATGATATGAAACAGGTTGGTTTTCCCGTTCGGGTGATGAAAACGCTGGGTATCCAACATTTGATCATTTCCAATGCTGCGGGCAGTACCAATGCTCAAATTGAGGCAGGTGATTTGGTTTTTGTACGGGATCACATCAACTTGCACCCTGAAAATCCACTTCGTGGGTCTAATGATGAGCGATTAGGGCCTCGCTTTCCCGATATGTTGCATGCTTATGACCGGGCTTTGAATGCCAAAGCGCTTGAATTGGCGACACAATACGGCATCAGGGCGCACGAAGGCGTTTATGTGGGCTTACCTGGCCCCAGCTTGGAAACACCTGCGGAATACCGCTTTATCAACACCATTGGCGGCGACTTGGTGGGTATGTCCACTATTCCTGAGGTGATTGTCGCCAAACACATGGGCTTGCCAGTCTTTGTTGTGTCGGTGGCAACCAATAAATGCTTCCCCATTGAGGCGATCAAAGAAACTTCCGTAGAGGATGTTATTGCTGTTGCGCGTGAGGCAGAGCCACGCATGCGTCTGATTGTGCGGGGGGTACTGGCGTCTTTGGAAGGGAGGGGGTAAGGATGTCGTAACCGATGCAACAGAAAACCTGTTACTTCCCATTTAATAGGAAAAGGAGCTTACTGGCTTGTTGCTCTTCGTTGTATAGGTGCCACGAATTGGAAATAATTTCCTGTAAGGTGTTTTTACAAACATCTATCTGATTATTGGCCAGATAGCTGATGGCCAGCATCCATTGAGCCTCATTTTGATAGTCGTAGTTTTTGTTTTCGCTGACCATAGAAAAACACTCAATGGCTTTTTGGTATTTTTTTTCTGCAAAATAGAGTTGCCCTAAGTTATAGTTTATGTGAAAAATCAAGGTATTGTCTTTAATCTTTTTTAGTTGTTCATAAAGCCCAATTGCTGATTGATTGTCTTGGTTAATTTGAGCTTTGAGCGCATCGGAAAATAAGGACTGAGCCTCGGTATTTCGTTGTTCTAGTAAGTATGTTCCCCCTGGTTGTGCGTTTTTTATAGCAAATTGATCTACTAGCGCTAAGCGCTGTATATTAGAAGGCGCATCAGATTGGGGAATGGTTGACTTTTTGGGTTGTTCGGCTATCGGTTTTTCATTGGAAGGGGGAGTATTAGCAGGGCTGGGGCTTTCAACATCAGTAGGTGGTGGTTGGGGCGAACTGGGTGGAACAGTGGGCGGAGCAGGCGGTATGGTCTTTAGAATAGCAAAAAGGATAAAAAAAAACAGCAGAGCACCTGTAGCGAATAAAAAAGGCTTATTCTTCCAACCTTTTGGTGTAAATTTATTGGATGTTTGGGGATTTTCATTTTGTTGCTGCCATTCGGCCAGTTTTTCTTCAATGTAATCGTCGAGCATTTGGGCTTTCATCAGCCTTTGAATGCGGTGGATAGCTATGCGCTCTGCCAAAACTGAATTTTGAGCCATTTGTTTTATGAGAAGTACCTGTTCTTCTTCTGACAGATCACCATTCAGAAAAGCCTCTATTTGTAAGTCTTGTTCCAAATCGCTCATGGTAAAAAGCTTTTGAGAAAATCGTTTAGCTTAGGCGATTCACCTATTTTGTTCCTCAACTGTTCACGACAACGGTAAGCCAAATGAATAGCTGCTCTTTCTTCTTTTAAGCCCATTTGCTCCGCTATATCCCTCATCGGGTAATCCAGCGCACTGAGCCAGAGTATTTCCCGGCATTTCTTCTTTACAAAACGGAGTAATTCTTGTAAAGTTGCTTTGAGGACAGATAAGTCGAATTCGTGTTCTGGTTTTTCAAAATGTATATGATCCAATGCCATCGCATCTTCGACAAAACTCAGCCTTCTTCGGTAAGCGCCCCGTTTTTTTTCAAACCATACATTGATGCAAATGCTGATAAAATAGGTTGTTGGTTTGCTCTCTCCTCGGTATTGTTTTTTGATTATATTTTCAACAAAAATTCTGGAACCTTCTGCGAAAGCTTCTTCTGCATCTTGGTTGCTAGCGCCTGAGGCGGACATTACACCTATAGTGGCTTTCTTTAGATAATCTCCTTTGAAAAGGATAGACAGTGCTTTTTCCTGCTCAGACCATCCTGCGCAAAGCATCTCTATTAGTTCTTCATCTGATTTTTCAAAGGATTGTGGCATATTTTGGTTGAATCATCTGAGCATGAAATGAGTGCCATTGCACAAAAATAGTCAACATTTTTAAAAAAATAGGCACAAAAAAAGCGACCAAAAAAGATTTGCACCCACTGAATGAGTATGGCCGGAAAGCCAATGTGATGGAACATTGGTTGAACTGACTTTTTACTACTCATTTTTTTAACCAAATCTTTTTGCCATGTTAAAACTACTAGTTAGCTTGATTTTATTAGCAACAGGGGAAATGAAAGCTCCTAACTTACTGAATGAAACTTGTAACTGCCCGGCGGTAGAGTCCCTTCAACCGGGTAGAAGCACAGGAAGCATTTATACCATTGAGTGGCCTTCTGTATCAGGAGCAACGGCTTATGAGGTGTGGTATTATCGCCAAGAGGGCGCTCACACCAGTACTGTTTATCAAACTCCTAATACCTATTTTGCTTTTTCCAATCTGATTGCCGGGCAATACACATTCTATGTGCGGGCGGTATGTACGCTGGAGAAAAGCGCTGTTATTGGTGTATATGACATCCTTGAGAACTAAAAAAAATTGCAGCAGAGGGGCTTAAAGCTCCTCTGCTTTTTCCAGCAACCAGTCTTTTAGTGCTATTGTAGTCCCATTTACTTGTATTTGTTGTTTCCATGCAGCAACATCAGTCGCTTTTTTGTCAGGGTCAAGCAGCAGCCTGCACAAGGTTTTGAAATAATCAAGAAAATGATCGTAGGCATTTTTTAATACCGCTGAGAGGCGCTTGTTATTCCTTAAATAAGACTTGAAGTTATTGACTTGCTTGTCGATTTCATCCATCTCTGCCTGCTTCATCAAAAACAATTCATAAAGTATTCTAATCAGTAGCGAACGATGTCGGATATTATATTTTTCGTGGCTTCGCTTAGGAGACACATCCAGCAAATCTAGGGCATATTTAAAGTCAGCAGGCCTTTTGGTTTTCAGCCCTTTCTGGTAGTAAATAGAAGCTAGACAAAAGTTTTTCACTGTAATTCGTTCATTATCAGGTATATAGGTTATGTGTGTGGCAAGTGCTTTTTCAGCCCAATTAAAATGCCCGGTTTTAGCCCCAATAATAATGATGTTGATAAAATGCCCCGGATTAATAGTACCGTTTAGTCCTATTAACAATTGCGCATCTACCGATTGTTTGTACAAATCGAATATGAAGGCCTCGTATGTTCCTTTGCCCCAATTAGCCTCCTGAATGGGAAAGCTAAGTATGAATTTTAGCGCCATGCGCCGTTCTATATCATCCATTTGGGGCAAACAATCTTCTAACTGTGCTTTTAGAGTAGGTGCATCAAATGGGCGGCGTTTGGAATATACATAAAAAAGGGCTAAAAATAGCCGAAATACTGCTGATACCTCCGCCTGTTCCTCTGCAATATAGGTTGCTGCATCGCTTAATAGCGGGCTTGTAACGGTTTGAATGTTCCTATGCAGGAGGATACTTTCCGTTGCTAATTCCAAGCTAGTGAGTGTGAAAAAGCGCTCAAGATGCTCGATATAATGCCGGAGGTAATCCATTTCGGGATTCAACGGCTCTGTTTCGGGGTGCAGATACAACCATTGGTAGTGGTGTGCTTTTTCCTGAAAGTATGCCTTGCCCCTTTGCTTGCCACTATCGAGTTTTTGTATGCGCTTGGTAATGGTATTTTTGAACAGGTTATAATCCGGGCGTTTGGCTAATGCGCGAATGAGTAACTCCTGCCTGCTTTTTTCATCGGTTT
Organism: uncultured Saprospirales bacterium; assembly: GCA_937864265.1. GTDB lineage: Bacteria > Bacteroidota > Bacteroidia > Chitinophagales > Saprospiraceae > CALMIR01. The sequence continues at coordinate 9,615 of CALMIR010000086.1, forward strand.
TTAGTTCGCCTAAGACGAGGTAGTCTTCCAGCAGCCGGCAAATGCCTGATTTGAGGTGACGCAATTTTTGGTCGTTGTAGGGTTCTCCTGGATAAGCGGCTGCGAACAAGTGCTCATTGCTATATTGGCTTTCTTTCTTCAAAGGATAATGCTGACCCAAATATTGAAAACAGCGTTGGTATTCTTCTTTTTCATTTTGAAAAAAAGCCTCTACCTCTTCCAGTTCGCTGGATTTTAAGATACGCATTAGGCTGGATAAAGTATTGCGGGACATTATTTTTTTGCCTGGAATTTTTTTGAACAAACAAATAAATGATTAAAAATTATATTTAATTGATAATAAATGAATTGTGATAAGATAGATAGGGTTATTACATGTGAAAAGCCGCTTTGTACATGCCAACAAACCAAATTCTGATGGCTTGCGGGATCATTTTCCTGATTCCATATTTGCCCTTGCCGAGCTTACTGGGGTGAAATTTTAAGCCCTAAAAAACGCCAAACGACAAAAATATTAAACTCTGTTGATTTTAAAAAAACATAAAAAAGGAAACGTATGAGAACTTGGAATTTTAGTTTTTGGTTGCCAGTCCTTTTGCTTATTGGCCTGGCGTTTACGGGCTGCAAGAAAGACGATGATGGGGCGGGATCTTTGGAAGAGTGTTTGACTTCAGGATCAGGAGAATGGGTAGTAACATCCTTTACGGAAGACGGAGATGAATTGGTAGGTAGTTCGGCACTATTCAATGCTTTCCAATTGAGGTTTAACCAATACAATCGAGCCGACCAAAGAGGCAGTTTTAGTTGGACTTTAATCTATTTGGATGGCTCAACAGAAATTTGGAGTGGCAATTACGAAATCATAGAGTCCACAAGTGAAGTGGAAATGACCTTCCTGACAGGAGTGAGTGGGTTTGTTATTTTTAAAACGGAATGCATCGGCGAGCGCCTAGAGTTGGACGGTAATCTGGATGGATTCAAATGGGTCATACAAGCCAGGAAATGAAAACGGCATTTATCTTACTCTTGTCACTTGCTGCCAACCTGCTGCTAGCCCAAACCACCGAGGAGGAGTACCAATACGTCGCCTACGGCTACAAGGAGCAGTTGCAGAAAGGGATGGACGACAAAAAAGGGTATTACTGGAAGCCTATTTTCCAATACAGGTTTACCTATCAGGAAGAGAGGTTTGTCAAGAAAATAACCTATACAGGGCTGTTCGACTTTGAAGGGCTGTACCTAATCGGCGAAACAGCGCCCCGCGCCGTTGTGGCTATTTTCCGCAAGGAAGACAACATGAGCAAAAAAGACGGCGTATTTCTGTGCGTGCCCCACCACAAATCTATGCAGGGCTTGCTGACAGAATCGGCGCGCTACCTGAAGGAAGACGTGAAATTTTCAGAAAATATCCTTTATCACTACACGATTGCTTTGGGCAGCCTGGCCATGGCGCTCTCGGAGCAAAAACAGGAATAACGATAGAAAGATGAAGACCCCTTTTTATATCATTTGGTTTTTTGTACTCTTATTTGCGGGAAACCTGAGTGCTCAAAATGTACTGAAAGTGAACCCTGCCGGGCTGCTGCTCAATACGGGTTCGGCTTCATTTGAGCGTTTTATCAATGACAATTGGTCGGCGCAGGCAGATGCCATGTTGCACAGCGCAGAGGTGGAAGGGTTGCAGTTTTCAGGTTTTGGCGTTGGGCTTTCCTTGCGCTATTATTTATCAGAACGGGTACGTCCAGGCGGTTTATTCGTCGCTCCGGGTGCCATCTTTCACTTCCTCAGCTTTGAGGATATTCAGCGCATAGACCACGATTATTCTCTGCCCGGCCTATGGCTCCAATTGGGACACCAATGGGTATTGGGCGGCGTTCTTACTTTGGAGTTAGGAGTTGGTGGGCAGTACGGATTTTTGTCTGAAATACCCAATTCCCCTAGCACAGATGCTTATTTTGGAGATGGTTTTTTCCCTTTTGGGAATATCGGGCTGGGGGTAACCTTTTGAATGGAAAGATCTTATTATTTCGCTCCTATTTAACAATCGGCATTGATGTGAATCTTCAATGCCGATTTTGTGTTAAGTCGTTTGCACAACGACTTTTAGATTTATCAGTTTCATTTCAATAGGAGGGGATACGCTTCAAGTGAGTATTTAGCCCTATTGAAAGGGCAAATCGGGCAATTTATTTTTTCTGCGGTACTAAATTCCACATTCAAAAACAAGCATCATGAGACCACACCTAATATTCAAAACGGTTCTTCTATTGATGGGCTTTATGGCAATTCAATCCGCCCAGGCTCAACAGCCTTTTGATACGCTTCAGTTCAGGTTATTGTACGATTCCATACAACATTACAACTATCAGGGGCAGTACGAAGATGCTTTTCGTACGGCAAACTACTTATATGATTGGTCGCAAAGCCATGCCGATGCTTACCCGGAGCAGCATGCTTTTGCCTGTCAGGGCTTAGGCGTTGCCTATTATCAGTTGGGCGAATTGGACACTGCTCGGGCATTGATCAAAAAGTGTCTGAACATGCGTTTGGACTTATTCGGGTCTAATTATGCGGAATTGGCTACTACCTACGGCACTTTGAGCACCATCTATATTGACCAGTATGATATGGATTCTGCACGCTATTATGTGGAGAAAGAGCTACAGCTTTTGGCGCGGTATTATGTGCCAGGGCATCGCATATATGCAATTCCATTCAATACCTTGGGTATCATCCATGAATTGGAGGGGAATTACGGAAAGGCGCTGAGTGTATATCGCCAAGCCCTAGACATTAAATTGACCCAACCAGGGTTTTCAGCCATGCATATTGCCAATACTTACAGTAATATGGGAGCCTTATATTTGGTACTAGAGCAAAACGATCAGGCTATCACCTATTTTTCCAATGCGCAAGTATATCTGGAGAAAGCGGGATTGCAGCAGACCAAAGATTATGCCATTATTTTGATGAATGTGGGTACTGCTTATTACAATGCTAATGATTTGACCGTTGCTGGAAAATACTTGACCCAAGCGGACGAAGTGGCGAAAAAAACGATGAACCCCAAACATCCGCAATATGGGTTATTGTGTCTCAATCTGGGGAATTTGTATCAAGCGCATCCAAAAGACTATGCACGCTCGCGCGAAAAGCTTGATGAAGCATGGCATATTTTTCAATATAATTTCGGAGATGAAAATTATTACCACTCGGCCTGTTATGTTGCTTTAGGGCATTATTTCCTCAAGCAAGTAGAATACGATTCTTCTTTGCATTATTTTCAAAAAGCACTGGTAAATTTAGAGAACAGCATTGGAGGAAGTCACACCGAAGCCCTTCGAGTACTCAATAACATAGGCACGGCTTATGACAAACTAGGCCAATACGAGGCCGCTGTAAATACGTTTCAAGAGGCCATTATCCGGCAAGAAGCCAAATACGAACAACTTGGCATAGCACGGATACCAACGCTTGACTACTTGGACGCGCACTACAACCTGGCCAATATGTACCTGGGCGAATATAAAAGGACTCGTAATCCGATGATTCGGGAGCAGGCCATTGCGCAAACAGCTAAGATGTTAACATTATTTGAATCCATGAGCGCGCTGTTGGAAAGCGATTTTTCCAGACAAAGTTTTGTTCAAAAAAGTTATTCGGTCTATCAATTGGCCATTCAAGCAGCTATTAATGAAGGCGATTTGGAGCGGGCATTCAAACATTCTGAAGAGAGCAAGGCCATCGGCTTGTACGCCAGTATGAAAAAACATCGTGCCCAACGTTCGGCTGGAATACCCGAAGATATACTGTCATCGCTGGAGCAAACGGAGAAGGCTATTTATATAGCGGAGAAAGAATTAATGCTTCAGCTTGATGAAGGTCAATTGAATCAGGTGGCGTCTAAACGAGCGCAGTTGGATTCGCTCCAGGAGGTTCGTCAAAATCTTGAGCACCGTATTAGGCAACAATTACCAGCAGAAGAGCGCATCAAGCTGGAGCGAAAATCGCTGGATGTTGCAGATGTCCAAAATGGATTATTGACAAAAAGTCAGGCATTGATTGAGTATTTTCCAGGCGATAGCGTGCTCTACATTTTCCTCATTCGCCCCGATACCTGTCTGGTAAAAGAACTAGATTTGCCTTTTGATATAAAAGAAGCGGTGAGCGCTCTAAGGACGGCTATTCTGGACTCGACGGGCACATTCAGCAGGGAGTTTGTAAAACAAGCCAGAAGCTTATACCAACTATTAATTGAGCCGATTGAAAAAGAACTGATTGGCATACATCAGTTGATGATAATACCTGACGGCGCATTGAATCAACTCCCATTTGAAGCCCTGCTGAGCAGCGATTTTGCCCACCCCTCCACCAAATATGAGCTACACCCTTACTTGGTTCATCAATTTCAAATCGCTTATGGCTTCTCGGCGACTTCTAACTACGCCCTTCAAGAGCAATTACACAAGGAAAGGCCTCTAAAAGAATTCTTAGGCTTTGCGCCTTTCTACAATTTTGAGTATAAAAAAAGCAATGCTGAAAGGCAAGGCAGCACCATAACTTATGGCGCACTTAACTTCTCAGACGATGAGGTCTATGGAATTATCGATTTAATAGGCGACGGAACTCCATTGGTGGGCATAGATGCCACTAAAATTCAACTGGATCATTTAATTAGCGATTACCGGATCATCCATATAGCTACCCATGCGGAGGCTGATTTTGTACAAAAGGATGTCTCTTTTTTGGTGTGTTTTCCTTTAGAAGATAATGAAGATGCCTATTTGTTATACGTTCACGATATTTATGGCAGGCGCCTGAAAGCCGATATGGTCGTTTTGTCTGCTTGTCAGACGGCTTTGGGGTACTTTCAGGAAGGAGAAGGCATTATGGGACTTACTCGGGCTTGCTTATTTGCCGGAGCCAAATGTGTAGTAAGTACTTTATGGACAGTCAATGATCCTTCTACAAAAGACATTATGTTAGCATATTATGGCATTTTAAAACAGCGTAAATCAAAAGATGAGGCTTTGTGTGTTGCTAAACGGCAATACATCAAACAACACAAAGGCGCTGCCGCTAAGCCTTATTTTTGGGCGGGCTTTGTTCCTGTTGGCGATATTTCACCATTGTGGTAAAGTCGTGGAGTAAAAAATGGCCAGCCAAAAAGATTATGGTGCTTTGCCAGTTTTGTCAATCAGTTACCCACAAAAAAACATCGCATAACGCAAATTTTTAAAAAATTTCATTATCATTGTCCGGTTGTTTCTCAATGAATAAGTGGCAATGGTAAATAATTAATACCCGCAGCTGTATTCCTTGTATAATAACCCACCATCAGAAAACAAAATGACACAGATATGAAAACAATGCTCTCCGTTTTATTGGCCTGCCTTTTCTGCGGTGCCGCTTTCGCCCAAATCAGCTACTACGACTTGAACGCTTATCGCCCCCGTTACGACGAACGACCTGTGATGTCCATTAAGTGGGATGGATTTAGTTATAACAATGCGCAGAAAGGCTTGCCGCCTGATTATGCCCATCGCCTTTCCATTCCATTTGGTTGGAGAACTACTAGAAACCAGGATCAATCGTACAGACAGTTCTCATTGAATGAAAGCATAGCTTTTGATTTTAATGATAAAAGCTTCAGTTGGCAGAATAGAACATTGGCATCCTGGACTAATCTTCAATACAGAGATAATCAATTGAAATTTGGAACAGAATTAGGTTTGAATAACGATTATTCTAAAAATAAGCCTTTAAATGTTGAGCCGGATTACAAAGATCGAATCTGGTCGGCAGGTATTAGTGCAGATGTTTTCTTGGGAAAAGGGCGTATCGAATTTGCGGAAGATGCACTACTTTCGACTTGGATTTTTGAAGATTTATTGGAAGCTGGCGTCATTAGTCAAGCTTCTAGTGAAGAAATAGAATCCTTAGCTCGGGTAATCACCAGTACCATTGGCCGCCGCGTATTTGACAATAGACGCCTTAGGATTTTTGAACTCAAACAGTTGAATGATTTTTTCGTTGGCAATGGGCTAAAAGAGAGCTTTGATTTATTCGCTGTACTCAACGACAATTGGGGCTTCGCACAGCGCTTGACCTTGCCCACAGGAACTCAGTTTAGGTATGGAGTTTCTGGGAATTTGGCTTTACTTGATAGGTTTAAAAATAGTTCTCCAGATATTGACTTTCAGATTAGGAACAACTCGATGGGGCTTTATTCTTCTTGGGTAAATGGTCGCATGATTCAGACCAACCGCTCGGTCAACCAAACGATTAGAACGGGAATCGATTATGATATTGAATATATAGTAAACGAAGGCACTTTCTTCTCAACAGATAACACTAGGACTTGGGCTGTACCTCATGCCTCTTGGGAACGGAGTTGGACCTGGTATCCCAATTCCAGGGTTATGTGGCAGGCTTTTCAACGCATTCGAGGAAGCTATAGGATTCCTTTATCCGATTCTTCTCTACCCGATGTTGAATTGCCAGGAAGCGAAATAAGCGTAGTATCTCAAACTGCTTTTTCAATGCGTTATTTGTTTAACTATAACTGGTCATTGGAGGCCAGTGCATCTATTCGCCTAAGAGGCAACTATTTAGAAAATGATTTTTACGGGGGATATTGGCATTCTTTTTCCCTGGAAACCACCTATTTCATCAGGTAATTACCCCCTACCCCACAACGAAAAGCCCATTTTATTAAGCGGGCTTTTCGTTGTGGGGTAGGGGAGTTAGATGTTGCTCTTCCTTTAGACCACAAGAGTTGGCAAAGTAAGCATCCCCTATTGCTTATCAATAGCAATCACCATAGCTACAGCTTTTTTGCCTTTTGTATTGGCTTCAAATGCGACCGTGTTGCTGGCCTGAAAGTTCACTTCTTCCACCAAATCGCTACCCAGGGCGGCTTTCACCTTTTGGGCGTAATTGCTACCACTTGCTCTGCTGATGCGGCTGTTCAGGTCATTGAAATTAAGCGGCTCTTTGCTGAAAACCATCGCGATGTAGTCCTTGTTGCCAATTTCATCAGCAACCATGGAATAATCTTTGGGGAAAACCCTCGTGCCTGTTATGCCACAATACGGGTCATGCTTTTCCGTATAGGGGAAAAGGATGTAGCTGGAGCCGTCGGTTTCTTGTCCAAAAACATAAGTATAACATTCTACAGAATTGGCGATGACCACCTTAAACTTATCGCCTTTTTTGATGGGCTTAATGGTTTTAAATTCCAGGTTGTTGCTCTTTTGCAAACCGATCGTGTTGCGGGTATTGATATCGAGCAGCCCGAACTCCACGGCCATTTTGTCTTGGTTTTGAGCGGAGGCCATTGGGTAAATGCCATAGGCTTCCTTGACAAAGTATTCAAAATCGCGATAGCGCACCCAGGCGATCCCTTGATTGCCCCAGTCTTCACCCCAACTGTTCATAATTTGAAAAGAACCGCCGTTTTTATTGTCATCATAACCCATCACACACATGGCGTGCCCACTGAAGCCGCGCATTCCATAGTCCCGTTGCGTAGGCGTCCAAGCACTTTGGCGTACCATTTCACTCATAAACGTGCCCCCCACCATCATGCCTATGACAACAGGATAGCCTTGCGCCAAGTGTTGCTTGATGGCCAACATATCCGGTTTGTAGTCTCCTGTACCTACGGTCAAACGGTTGAATCCTTTGATCCGAAACTGCTGTCCTGTTTTTTTCTGATTGCTGGAAGGCTCGTTGGAACAGGTTCTTTCGTCGTAGCGAAATTGGTTGAAGGGCAAGCCGCCATAGTTTTGCATGGCTTGCATGGCATCGACCATGTAAGCGCCCTGACAGCCGCTGAGTGCAATTTGGTTGTACAAATAGGCCGGGCTAAAAGCCACATCATCCGGATTTTTACCAGTGGTTTCAGCCTCTAGGATGGTACGAGCTCCGTAAGCACTGGCCCATCCCACGCATGAACCTTGACGCCCCTGGTGGCGGCGGGTAGGTGCAAAACGCTGCAAACTAGCCTGAGCCGGCAAACTGGTTTGGCCGCCATAACCATAGGAAATTGGCTCAAACACCAGGGCTTTGTCATAGACTTGTTCGTCCAAGCTGGCGCCAAATGAAAAAAGGTCGGCTACCTCATCTGTTTCCTGGGCTATTCCGCCACTCAACATTTCCTGGCCTCCTAAAAAGAAATACCAAACTGCTGCAACGATTAAGATCGGTATCAACAACTTTGGCTTCTTAAATACAAATAGCAAAACAATTGGCAGGTATTTTATCAAATTGCCCAAGCCTCCGCCACCACCGGGTTTGTTCTGATTATTCCGGTTGGAAGATGGCTTTTGAGGCTGGTCTTGTTCCATTCTGATTGGCATAGCTGGTTATTTTTTGTTCCTCCAAAAATGGGGCTTTTGCCCGAATTGTGCAAATGTTTGCCATTAGACGTTGGTTAATACCTAAAGGACACAGCGGAAGAAAAAAAACAAATCACTTCCGTAAACTGCAACATTTTTCAATATTGTCCGTATGATAAAAGTTAACATTAGCAAATGTGCACTGAAATTTGTTATCTACCCAAAGATTGTCAATCGTTTGCCGGAAGTAAATGCTCTGGCAAACGATATTTAAGTATAGAAAATTGACCGCTGAGAAATTAATTCACCACGTTAAATTTTTCTATGCACATGTGGAACACTATAAGCACAGTAAACCAAAACAAAATGAGCCGGGCAATCGCTACCTTAGAATTGCTCAGCTCCGAAACTACAGCACGTATTGTGGATTTCCTACAAGCGTATCAGCCTGCTTCAGCACTTGACATTCTAGTGCATACGGCTTTGGACAATGAGACGCTGGATGTACATCTGGAACAGTTGCAACAAGTACAATTATTGCACAGAGACGAAAATTTATTTGGCTGTCATTTTCGACTGAACACAGACAAATTGATGGCTATCAGACAGCATATTCAGGTTTTGGGAAAAGATTGCTTACCGATGGATGTGTCTGTTTGATTGGTATTAGTGCTATTTAATGCCAGTAAAGGGTCTTGCCTCAACACGCAAGACCCTTTTTTTTTCAGCCAAATTAGCGGGGTACTTCGAGTGCCCCACTAATTTGAAGAAAAAGAACCATAAAAATTTATGGAATTTGAATATAACGTGACTCTTTATGGTGTAAGCCGTCAAATATTCGTTTGGCATACATAAAATCCCAAATGTTAGCAGATACTATGAGAAAAACGATTAATCCTGTTTAATAACCCAATGGCTTTATAACCCTAAAAAAACCAGGAAAATTTGTATTTTTAAATGTGCCCGTTTCTTTTGAAACGGGCTTTTTTATGGTATGCCTGTTTTTACTTTTCTGCCTCAACGCGCTCTGCTTCTTGCTTCAGATCCCGCGCAAATTGTTCAAAACTGGCATCAAAAGGCGGTATGTATTTGGCATACATCGGAAACATCAAACCGCCTATTTTTTCTGACATAGAGAAAACAACCTTGCCATCGGGCTGCGCCTCTAGCAGGAATACACGATGGCCCTTGCCGTCACCCCAGACCAACTTTTTTTGGGCGACCAATGCTTTGACTTTCAGTTTAAAGGTTCTTTTTTCATCCAGCGTTGATTTTAACCTGATTTTTTCACCTTCCTGAATGTTGCCCTCCAGTGAAACAATGGTCGAATTCCAGCGTGGATAATCGGCTGCGTTGGTCAGCAAGGCCCAAATGATGGCTGCATCGGCGTTAATTACCGTTCTGATGCTTGTTTCACGGCTGAATGTCTTTTTTGTTGTACTGGCTTTGCCGTCCTGAGCCATAAGTGAAGTGGTTGTCATAATCGTCAAAATGGTTAATAAAAATTTCATGTTTGCTTTTTCACCTTTGACGACCAGCCGCCTCGAAAAGATAGGACTAGTGGGTGTTTTTTTGCAAATATTTTTCCATCACCTGCCTATTATGTTCTAAATGATGCAATTGCAGGGCTGCTGCACCGGATTCAAAGGGGTCAATACCCTTTACAACCTGCATCCTCAAGTCGAATAAATGTTCTTTGTCTTGGGTTTCAGTTGCTCGAACCAGTTCTATTTTTACCAATTCTTCCTGTAACTGCTGTTTTGGATTGAAAATGCCATTCAGCTCCGTACATTGATGGCAGATCCCTTGCTTGTTGATGAGGGAACAGCGGCCATCAAAAATCTGGATCATTTTAGCGCGCCCTACGTGCAGGTAATATTTGACCATCGCTTCCGTAGTAGCCATGATGGTGGCTATTTCTGCGATTTTAAAATCATAGACATCCTTCAGCAGCAGACTGAGCTGTTGCTCTAGTGGCAGTGATTTGGCAATACAAGTAAAGCAAAACGCGATATGTTCTTTGATTTCAAATGCGCCTTGTGGCGAATTCATCCGGAGGTGCATGGCTTCCTGAAAAAAGGCTTGGTTGCTCAAGGCTGCTTCTTTGCAAATATCTGTCACCTGTTCTGGCCAGCGCTTTTTTGATTTTTGTAAATCCCGGGCCAGATTGGAGGCAATGGCAAACAACCAGGTTTTGAGGGATGCTTCGCCACGGAAGGTATCAATTTTTTGATGGGCTTTGAGGTAAGCTTCCTGTACTATATCTTCTGCATCTTCCACACTAGCTGTTATTCTGAGTACGTAAGATTTTAGCTGCCCGCGATGGCTTTCAAATTCCTGCGTTAGCTCTGCTATACTAGCTGACATATCAATGTGTTTTCTTTAGTGTCTGGTCAAATATACGATAAAATGACACGAACCGTTTTATTTTTGCGTTCTCAATCCATGACAAGTTGAATGGCATGAAAAATTTCTTTTTTCTTTTTGCAGGTTTTTGCCTGTTTTTTGGGATAGCCTGTGACCAAGATGATAACTTCATCACCGGAACAGGGGTCAATTTGGAATTTTCTCTGGATACGCTGCGTTTCGATACGGTGTTTACCGAAATAGGCTCTGCTACCCAATCTTTCAAAGTGTATAATCGCTCCAAAAATCCGGTTCGGATTGATAAAATAATGATTGAGGGCAACGAAAATGGGCGTTTCAGGATGAATGTAGATGGCTTTAAGGACAACACAGCCGATAAGGCCATCAGAAATGTAGAAATATGGGGCAACGACAGCATTTATGTTTTTGTGGAAGTGACCATCGACCCCGATCAGCCGCTCAGCATCAGCCCTTTTGTTATTGAAGACAAAGTTGTTTTTGAAAGCGGGGAAAAGAAGCAGGAAGTCAGGCTGGAAGCCTGGGGGCAAAATGCCAACTATTTTCCCAGCCGATTCAATCGCGGGGTCCCCGTAGTGTTATCTTGCAACAACGAGACCATCGTGTGGGACGACCCCAAGCCCTACGTTATTTATGGCGAAATTTTTATTGACAGTTGCTTATTGGAAGTGCATCCTGGTACGCGCATACACGTACACGGAGGTATTGCGAAAAATGAAGTCTTTGGCATTTTCAACGATGGTATTATTTATACGCTTGAAGCGGGAAGCATCCAATTCAAAGGCACGCAGGAAGCCCCCATCGTTGTAGAGGGCGACCGGTTGGAGGAGAACTTTCTGGAGCAGCCCGGCCAATGGCAGGGCATTATCATTGGCAAGGGCAGCCAGAACAACAGCATGGAATACACGACGGTAAAAAATGCCATTTTTGCCGTTTATGTGGATTCGATGGGAGAATTTACAGCGCGAAATTCCCGATTTTACAATACCAATAGCAGTGGCATCATCGGCTTTCACGGCAAGATTGATTTGGAAAACTGCTTGGTTTACAACAACGAATCCAATTCCCTACAAGTCATACAGGGCGGCGATTATACCTTCCAATATTGCACTTTTGCCAGTTATGGGGTGGATGCCTCCGCCGTTGGGTTGACCAATTTCTTTTGTTACGATGGCCTGCCCCCTTGCGAATATCTGGGAACTTATCGGGTCAATGCCTTTTTTCAAAACTGTATCTTGTTTGGTTCTAGGAACGATGAGCTTTTCTTCAGCGATATTTCTCAAGGGGCCGAACCGGGCTTGTTCAACGTAACTTTCGATCACTGTATCGTAAAAGTGGATAAACTTCTGACCGAAACAGGGGGGCTTTACAGCGATTTTTTTGAAACCCGCTGCTTCAATTGCATCAATGCCAGCAGGACAGACGCGCTCTTTGCCGATGTGAGCGAAGACGATTACCGATTGGATACCTTGTCGGTCGCTGAAGGCAAGGCCCTGCCCTTACCAGGTATTCTGATTGATTTGGAAGGCTATACCAGGGATGCTCAAATGCCTGACGTGGGATGCTATGAATACCAGTATTGAATGGAAGCAGCGCTTATTTCTGATAAATAAATTTTAAAATAATTTTAATAAACTCTCTTCTAAACTTTATTTATTATGGAAAGTAAAAAAAAGAAAGTCTTTAGAGACGCTCAATTTGTACAACCTATCGAGAGTGATCAGGATAATACAAAAATGAATGTTGTAGAAAATGAGAAATCGCTTGTCAACAATGTTAATCCGATGGTGCTTAAAGTTGAATTGATAACGGATGATGTTATTATGTTGTAATAATTAGTCCAGGTGAAGGTTTCTTTTGCCTGGACTAATTGATTTAATTAAGTAGCCATGATTTGATGGTATTTTCGAACCTGTAAAATAGTACATTTTCTTTCACAACCACTCTCGCTTTGCCATTAAGATTAGGTGTCCATGATATTTCTTTGCCATATGTTGATTGCATGTTGGCGGGAAACCTTACTCTGGCATGAAAAAAACCATCGCTTGGAATGGGATCAATACCATCTATATACCCTTGGAATACACCGTATTCTAATGCTGAATAAGCATCGAATGAAATGTGGATATTTTGGCCTATCCTGATGTCTGCTAAGTACTGTTCTGCCAGCTTTAGATCACCAATATAGTCACTAGAAGCTAAATCTTTTTCATAAATCATACCCAAAAAAGTACCTGCGTCCACATACTTATCCGTATGAAAAAAAGCCTCATCGCGCACAAAAATCCCGCCGATGGAAGCTTTTAACAAATGTTTCTGCTCCCAAGCTGCTAATTCCTGCTTCAAATAATCGATAGCTGCCTTAATATCCGTATGGTATTGCCTCAGTTCTTGAAAATAGGCCATTTCAACAACTAACAGGTCTTGTTCAGCAACACTAGTAAAAACACGAATACTATTGACATCTATCTCATTATCGATATCGCTGTTTATTTCAGTCAAATATTCTAATTCGGATGCATCAACATCGAAAACGGATGCTGCTTTTTCATTAAAAAGTTGTGCGTTAATGGCTTTCTTTTTTTCTGCAAGTGCAATAATCTGATCATAAAAGTCTGCTTTTTGTTTAAAAAGATCTATACGGGATTTATAATAATTCACCCGTTCTTGTTTTGATTTAATGAGTTGAACAGAAAGTGGCGATTTAGCAGCTACAAAGTCCTGATAGCGATAATATTGATAGATAACAGGTTGTAGATGGTCATGCAAAACCCCCAAAGATAGGGATTGATAAATTTGCGACAAGCGCTCTAAATAGGGTATCATGGCTGAAATAGAAGAATCCGGTGGAATGGCGTAGGCTAAGATACTCAGTTCAATAAAATCTTCTTTGTTTACGCCTTCTTCGATATAAGCGAGCAAGTCGCCCTGATTTACCTTTTCATTGTTTTTCGCAAAAAACTTGATTTGCCCCTTTCCCTGCGAATATATTTCCCTAATTTGGCTCTCTGGTAGTACAACTATAGTGCCATTGACCTCTTCCGTATAATTCAACACCCACAAAACGAATAACAATATTAGCAGACAACCGAAAATTATGATTGAGCCCAAGCGTAAAAGAGAGCTTGGTAAGGCCTGATCTAATGGCTCATTTATTCCCTTTTTTCTCATTTTTCTCAGTTCACAAAAAGATTAAAATACTTCCCTTCCAAAGCAACTAGCTCTTCATATTTCCCTATCTCAACAATCCTGCCACCGTCTATTACTACGATGATATCGACAAGCTTGGTCATTCTAAGTTTGTGCGTGGTGAAAATAATGGACTTTCCAGCGTAATGCGCTGTTAAATTATCAAAAATTGAGCGCTCAGTGATGGTATCCAATGCACTAGTAGGCTCGTCCATAATCAGAAAATTGCCACTTTTGTAGATAGCTCTTGCGATCAGGATGCGTTGTTCCTGGCCTTTGCTGAATTGCTTTCCTCCCCGTCCGATCAAGGTATGTACGCCCTCTTTTAAATCGACTATTATTTCTTGAAGGCAGCTCAGTTGAATTGATTTTTCAAGTAAATCCATGTCCGCCTGATTTTGATCATTGCAAAAAGTGATGTTGTACAGCAAAGTATCAGGAAAGATGTAGCCATCCTGCAAAACAATCCCACAATTATCTAGCCAGTCTTCTGTTTTTATATGGTCGAATGGTTTGCCTTCGATAGTAATACTTCCATTCATAGGTTGTATGAGCTTCAGTATTAATTTTAATAATGTTGACTTCCCACTGCCGCTTTCTCCAACTATAGCCACGGTAGAACCATAAGGGATCAATAATTCGATCTCTTTTAGCGAATACGTTTGATCGTATTTAAAGCTCAGATTATTTAACGCTAACATACCTTTTAAGGGCATGCCAGATGGCAGCGATTTAACGGAGGGCTCCATTTCATGATTGCCCATGATTGTTTCCAGGCGACTTAAACTTAGTTTTGCATCGTGATAATCCTGAATAAATTGCATGAGGATAAAAGTCTGCTTGTTGAGTTGCCCTAAAATGTATTGAATGGCTAATAATTCTCCCAATGTAATTCGCCCTTTCATAGATAGCGTAGCTGCGAAAAAAATGATCACAATATCTCTAATCTGGTCAAAAGATAAAGTTCCGCCTTTGTAAAGTTGAACAACCCTCAAAACGTTTAGTCTGGCATTTGAAAATACATGCTGCGTTTTTCCCCATCGCTGTTGCCTATGTGCCTCCAGATTATTCACTTTAATGTCCTGAATACCTGAAATGACATCGAGCAATTCATTTCGCACCTGCGAAGTGCTGGAAAAGCGGAGCTGATCAACTCGAGCCCTTTCTTTTAAAAAAAGGAAATCCCAAATAAGGGACAGTAGGATAGATGCTACAAATAAGAGGGCAATAGTGGTGTTAAAGATGGATAGAATTACGCCATATAATAGTACTTTTAAAAAGGCATCCATAAAACCGGATAAGCTGTCGGTCAAAAATTTTTCTACCCGGAAATTATCTGTAATTAGTTGGCCTATTTCTCCCTCCTTTTGTTTTGAAAGGAATAAAATATTCTTGTAGAGTAGGGTGTGCAAAAATCCGTTCAGCAGTTGCGTGTTCAGTCTGATACCAATATGTCGCAAAATCCACGACTTGAAAAAATCGGAAGACAGATAACCAACAAACAACATCAACTGTGCCAATAATACAAGTACAACAAAATGGTAATCTTGGTATTTTATGCCTTTGTCCACTAATGACTTGGTCAAGAATGGGGTAGCCAGCTCAATGAGCAACCACAATATTTGTAAAATAATTAGTTGGAAGACTCCTTTCTTATAGTTGAGCAATGCTTTTAATAAATAGGGTACTGATATTTTACCTTTTTTGTTCTTCACATCAAAGGCTTGGCTATGGTGTTTGCGCTTAAATCGCGCCAAAGTTACAAGAAAATTGAAAAAAACATATTTACAAACAACTGAATAACAAAGCCTCTTATTTGCTGCTGGTTTAAAAAATGAATTTTGATACAGAGATTTCTAGTCAAGCAGCAGCTTAGTAACACAGGAAAAGGATTGCTGCTGCTTGATTTGTAATTGGTGCTTAACTTCCTTTATCATTCCCGCTCCTTCTTTCCGCCAAAATGGACATTCAATCCAAAATTGATGCCGCTATTGCCAAAATCAGTATAGCCATTGCCAAAATCTAAAGTTTTGTACATACTTACTTCCAAACTCACGTTGGGGTGTAAGAAGTAGGCCAACCCGCCCCCCATTTTGGCATAAAATTGCTGAAAACTATCCTGATAAGATGTCCAGGAGTAGTCTTCATTCTGGCGTGAAAAGGTGCCCCACCAATGAGACAAACCGATGGAAGTCTGCACAAAAGGCTTGAGCTTTGCCTCGCCCTTGCCCAAAAAATAGCGTGCAAATAATCCAGCAGAAAGCTTGTCGGCATCGTGTAAAAATCCATTGTCATTGCTAAAAGAATAATGTTGGTATCCGATTTCTAAGCCTAGTGCCAAGTTATCTTTTAAAAGATACCCAAATCGGATTTCTTCCAAAGGCTGAAAAGGGATGACGCGACCAAAAACAGGGCTTACGCTGGTGCCCAAAAGAAAGCTGCCTTTTTGTACCTGGCCGTGAACAGTTAAAGCCGTCAGCAAAAACAGAGGTAAAAGCCAATACATTTTTTTCATGTCCTTTGATTTTAAGAGATGAGCAATAGCCTAAAGAATCTTGAACATGCCTAATAGTTG
This sequence comes from uncultured Saprospirales bacterium, assembly GCA_937864265.1. GTDB lineage: Bacteria > Bacteroidota > Bacteroidia > Chitinophagales > Saprospiraceae > CALMIR01. Next base: position 26,106 of record CALMIR010000086.1, read on the forward strand.
TTTTGGAGCTGCTAAAAAAAAGTTAAAACCCCGGAAAGTATCGTCAACTGCGTCAACTAAACCTATATTTATTGCCGATAACGCTATCACCACGACAAAATCAACCGACATGAAGCCTGAAATCACCCTACTTTTTTTATGCCTATTCCTCTGCCCGCATTGGGGCTCGGCACAGCCAAGCGATGCGGAAACCATCATCCGCCAAAATAGCGCTGAATTTTCAGCCAACCTGGTCAATCGTCAATACGAAGCCCTGGTACAGGCCTATACAGCCGATGCCAGTATATTTCCGCAAGGCTTGGAGATTTTGACCGGACACGATGCCATCCGAAAATACTGGACGCCTCCGGCAGGGAGGACTGCCACTGCAATTCGCCACCAGATATTTCCTACGAAGATTGAGGTGATGGGTAAAACTGCACTCGATTGGGGCTATTATGAAGGTACCACCCTGAGAGAAAATGGCGAAACCATCGACTGGCGGGGCAAATATGTCATCATCTGGAAAGAAGTCACGCCAGGTGTTTGGAAAATGCAGTTGGATGCCTGGAGCGCCTCGCCCATAGTGCAGCCTTTTCCAGTAACCGATAGCACGCAGTTGATCCAGTCGCCTATCCTGAATACCCCAGCGCCAGAGTTTGCTGCTGCCCTGAGCGCCGACGGGCACACCTTTTGGTTCAACCGGATGAGCGAAGATCGGGCAAAGATGTATCTGTTAAGCACCAATTTTACTGATGGCCATTGGAGCAGTCCAACTGTCCCGGCATTTGTCGATTCGGCCTATTGGCACATTGATCCCTGGGTAATGCCGCATCAAAAAGGCTTGCTCCTAAGCACGAAGCGCCCCTTAACCCAACAGGCGGATCGCGAGGATTACAACCTTTGGCAACTCCACCCAAATGGGGTATTCTCGCCTTTACCCGAAACGATCAATTCTGCGGATGACGAAATTTACTGCAGCCAAAGTAAAAACGGCAACCTCTATTTTGCCCGATTTATTAATGACAAAGCCAAGATATTTGTTTCCAAATGGGAAGACAAGCAGTTTCAGCCAGCGGAAATACTGCACATCCCGGGTACGGACTCAGCGGCGATCTCCAATCCAGCCATTTCACCCAATGATCAATTTTTGGTATTTGTATCTGGCAATTTGGGCGGTATGGGCAGTGCCGATCTTTTCCTTTCCAGAAAACAGGCAGATGGCTCTTGGTCGATTCCGGAAAACTTAGGCTCAGGCATCAATTCAAACTACATCGAATTTGCCCCCGGCTTTTCTGCCGATGGCAAAACCCTGTTTTTTACTTCTGAGCGCCCGGGCATAGTGAGCGAGGCTTTTCCAGCGGGTCAACGCCGCCCCGGCGATCTCTACGCAGTTGCCTTCGATCCAATAGCCAAAGACAAGGCGGCTATCCGGCAAATCAACCAGCAATATGTTCAGGCTTGGCTGGAAGGCAATAAAGAAGGCATTTTGTCGCTTTTTGAAGCAGATGCCCGCATCACACCCAATGGCAATAAAGCCATTGAAGGACTTGATGCCTTGCGCGAATTCTGGTTCCCGAAAGATGGGTCGCTGACGACGATCCACCAATTTGAAAGCGAGGTGCTTTCGGTGGACATACAGGGCAATACGGCGGCCAGTTTTCAGAAAACCAAACTGGAATGGTCATACGAAAAAGGCGACGCTAAAATGGGTAAAATACAATACGGTTATGCACATGGGACCTACCAACGCCAGCCCGATGGTTCCTGGAAAATGAACAGCTTAAGTTGGACGGATTACCTCGTTAAGGATCGGTAAAAGGGCTACTCCAGATGGCTAACCCCTTTGAATATCCGTTTCCAGTTGACGCCTTTGGCGATGCTGCCTTCGCGGGTAGAGAACCAGATGACCATGGGTTTACCCACGATATGATCTTCTGGAACAAAGCCCCACACGCGGGAGTCTTCTGAATTGTGGCGGTTGTCGCCCATCATCCAGTAGTAATTCATTTGGAAGGTATATTCATTGGCTTCCTGGCCGTTGATGTATATTTTGCCATCTTTGAAGGCCAAATCGTTTTTCTCATAAACATCGATGATCCGGCTATACAAAGCAATGTTTTCCGGGCTGATTTTGACGGTAGCCCCTTTTTGGGGGATATAAACGGGGCCAAAATTATCAACCGTCCAAGCTTTGAAATGCTCGGGGTCGTGTGGAAATAACTTGTAGGGATTCGTATCGAAAACCTTCATATCGAGGTATTCAATGACGATAGAAGGATCCAGTGTTTTTACTTTTTCTTTTTGCTCCTCTGAGAGCACTAAAATCAGGGAATTGGTACCCTGTTGAGCCATCACATCTTCCTCTGAAATGCCCCAATCAGAAAAATCGCGGGTATTAATAGAGCCACTTGGAAAGGTGACGAGGTATATGTATTGCAGGTATTTGGGGTTTTTGGCTGGCGTACCATTGATATAAACTTGCCGATCGCGTATCTCCAGGCTGTCGCCGGGTATGCCAATACAACGTTTGATGTAGTGGTCTTTTTTATCTACGGGGCGGGTCACCAGTTTTTTAGCGCCGCTTTTGATCATACGCGTTTCCTGCGGTGGGATGGCGCCATATCTGAGGTCATTGACCGACCAAGTGCGATGGGGGAAAATATACACGCTATCGCCTTCCGGGAAATTAAAAACTACCGGGTCGTTGCGGTCGATGGATTCCAGCGCCGGCAATCTTTTATAGGGCAATTGCGGTTTTTCCAGGTACGATTCACCGCCTACTTTGGGCACGCGGTTGTGCAGTAGCGGTATCATCGCTACCGTTTGAGGCAGACGCAACCCGTAGTGCGCTTTACTCACAAATAGAAAGTCACCCACCAATAAAGAGCCTTCCATAGAGGAGGTGGGAATGACATAAGCTTCGATGAGCAAAAGGCGGATGAAAGCGGCAGCAAATACGGCAAAAATGACAGCCTCTGCCCATTCCCGGGTTTGAGATTTTTTATAGGGGTTATTGGCTTCCAGTTTTTCCAGTTGGCGTTTGTTTTGCTTTTCGCGGGCTTCTTCTAGCTGCGCTTTAAAGGCTTTTTCTTTTTCCAGGGTAGGGCCGCCGTATTGGGTTTTTTGATCAAAAGCCAAGTAGAGGAAATAAAGAGGGGCAGCTATAACGGCCAATGCGCTGTGCCAAAAGCTGTATTTGCCAAAAGAGCGAACCATGTCCACCGCCATTCCGGCATAGATGAAAATATTGACAACGGGAAAAAGTAGCCAGGCAGCATAAGCGGGTTTGCGGCCAATGAGTCGGCACCAAATCACAAAGTTCAATCCAGGCACCAGGCCTTTCCAGCCTGCTTCCCCCGCCTTGGGAAACAAAAAATAGAGGCTAACACTAAGCAATAGATAGAATACCAGCAAGAAGATGAAAAAACCCATATCCAATGTACAATTATGTTAGGTGCAAAATTGGCACAACAGGCTGCAAAGATAAACGATTTTGTCAGGCTTGAAATGTTCTCGTTTTTTTAAGATAGATGAGGAGCGCTTTTTATTCGACCAATCCGGGAATTGAACCTTATTTTATCTTATTTTTGTAGTTCTTTGACAAATTGTGCGATGCTACTGATTAAATGCAGCCTTCTGTCACTTGGTGAAATACCAAATCTTTTCCTACACAATTTTTCAAAGAAGGATGTTTTTTAGTAAAAAATAGACTCATTATGAATGAACATCAGATTTTATATCAAATCCAACAGCTACCGGAACATATTAAACAAGAGGTATTAGATTTCGTTGCTTTTCTATTTAATAAATATAAAGGTAAAATGCCAAATTCACCGAAAATTGAAAATTCGAATACTGGCAGCAAACCTTCCTTCGGTTGCGGAGCAATTCTGGTGAAAATTGCAAGTGACTTTGATGAGCCTTTGGAAGATTTCAAAGATTATACCGAATGAAATTGCTGAAAAGATGACTTTGATTTCCAAAGACTCCTTATTCAAGCCTTATTGCCATTCGGGCTTGTCACTTTTGTGGTAAAAAATGACTCATATCGTCTCCCCCTCAATGGATAACACTTCCGCCTTGCGCTGTCCGTTAAAATAAACTTTGATTTTTTTGTAAAAATAGCCAGGGTCGCGGGCATCGTATTCGACTTTTATCACACCCGTTGAGTCGGGCGCTATGGGCGTGCTGTCCCAATCGGCAACGGTACAGCCACAGGAAGTTCTGACATTATCAATGATCAAGGGCGATGGGCTGATGTTTTTGAAGCGAAACTCCAACTGCTGCGTTTGGTGCAAGGCTATTTTTCCCAAATCCAGTTCTGTTGGGCCTTCCCAGGCGACCTTTGAATTGGAAAAGTTCAGCAAAAAGAGGGTGCTTATGAAAAGATGGTACATGGCAGCGTATTTATATCTGATATAAAAATTGGGCCTAAAACGACGAGACCTGCCCGTTCGCATTGAACCAGCAGGTCTCGTTTATCTGAAATGAATCAGGAAAAACGATTATTTCAAACTCAAAGTAGTCGCTCCGGCCAAGTAGCCTTTGTTATACACTTCAATCTCATAATTGCCTTCCTGGAAAGGCTGATTTGGCGCCCAAACGATGCACAAATCTTGTGTTTTCTGATCGTAATCCACTTCTTTAGCTTTGGTATAACGCACCTGATCGCCCGTTTTGTTGTTGGTGAAAACACCAGAGCCCAATCCTTCTACCGCCATTGTTTCGCCCAGCGGATTGATGATTCGAACGTGGAAAACCTCTACCCCTTGCTCGGCTACTTCATTGGCTGTTGTCGTGAAGCATACCTGCAATTGCTCGACGTTTTTGGCATATTTCTTCTCAGTGGCTTTGCCCGTGCCTTTCAGTTTCAAACCGGTAGCTTCCAGGTTATTGACTTTGATCACGGAAGCAACGTTGACTTTCTTGCTCAGTACAGAACGCTCTTGTTCCAATTGCTCGTTGACGCTGACCAAGGAAGCTTTGGCTGCAGACAATTCCTGATTGGCATAACGCGCGGAATCCAGGTTGGTTTGCAGGTTGCTGTTCTCATCTGTCAGATAAGTATTCTGCTCGGTCAATTGTGCATTTTCCTCCCGCAATTGGTTGATTTCAGCCAGGTATTGCTCTACCTGAGCCTTCAGGGTTTTCAACTCGCTGCGGGCTTTATCCAGGTTGCGGCTATCGCGCAGTAATGCTTCAATTTTTTCTTTCTGTTGGGTCAATTCGCCTTTTTGTGTTTCAATCAAAGCGTTCAACTCCTCGTTGCTGCCTCTCATTTCTTCCAATTCGGAAAGGGCTTCGTAGTATTGCTTTTCAAGATCGGCTTTGAGTTGTTCTGTTTCGCTCAATTCAAAAGTCAGTTCCTTAGCTGTTCTGTTCTTACTTACTAGGTTAACGACCAAAACAAGGCATAAAATAGCCAAAATGGCAATCGTCACAATTGCTGCTACTTTAAGGCGCTGTTGAGAATCGTTGGGTTTTGGACTTGCACTGTTCGTAGTCATAAGGACAATGGTTTGGTTAAAGTTTTTTTAAGACGGGTTTAGAACGGCAGCTACTTTTCAGAAATTGCATGATTATTAGAAAAAATGATAAATTTTCTTACTTTTGGGAGTTAAAAACCCAAAAAGAAGCCTGCCATGATTGATAAGGTGGATATCGCCAACGTATTGTTTTTGGATATCGAAACGGTCTGCGCCAAATCGCAATACCAGGAATTAGACGACACGATGCAGGAATTGTGGCAACTCAAAGCGAAACAAATACTGCGCGTAGATATGGAAGACCTCAATGAAGAGGCGAGCGCAAAAGCTTACAAGGATAAAGCCGCTATTTTTGCGGAGTTCGGAAAAATTGTATGCATTTCTGTTGGCGCCATTCACCGCGATAAAGAAGACCAGAAACTGAAAGTACGCTTAAAATCTTTTGCCAGCGAAAACGAGGCGGAATTGCTGCATGCTTTTTCGCAGCTATTGTTTCAACATTACAACGATCCCAATAAATTCTTCCTGTGCGGCCATAATATCAAGGAATTCGATGTGCCATACATTTGCCGTCGCATGGTAGTCAACCAACTGCCCATGCCCAATATGCTTAACATTTCTGGTAAAAAACCCTGGGAAATAGCCTATCTAATAGATACGCTGGAGCTGTGGAAGTTTGGCGACCACAAGCATTTTACCTCTCTTAAACTGCTGGCTGCCGTTTTGGGTTTTCCTTCTCCAAAAGATGATATGGACGGAAGCCAGGTCGGACATGTTTACTGGGAAGAAAAAGATTTAAAACGCATTGCTCATTATTGTGAAAAAGATGTGTTGGCTACCATTCAACTCTTTTTACGCTTCAAGCGAATGCCCTTGCTGGAATCCGATCAGATTTCGCACATCGGAATCAATTAGTAGAGTACAAAAATGATTGGCTAATTCATCAGCGTCCTTCCTATAGCAGACACACTTAAAGTGAACCGTTTAGCCCGCTAGGGTAAGGACAAATCGGGAACTTAATTTTTCTGCGTTAGCAGTGTGCAAAAAATCACTTCCCGATTTAACAGAGTCCTTACCCTAGCAGACACACTTGAAGTGAACCGTTTAGCCCGCTAGGGTAAGGACAAATCGGGAACTTAATTTTTCTGCGT